>NZ_JBQCWZ010000226.1:0-1856 GCF_051956895.1 Neisseria sp. P0021.S006 | reverse complement strand
GTCAAGAATCACTTACATCATTTTCAGCACCATCATCATCGTCATCTACATGATCATCAGCTACGGCTCTTCCGACTCCGACGGCTCGCGTATGCACTCCGGCGGCTATTACGGCGGCAGCGGTTATTCCGGAGGCCATAAATGACCCATGCACCCGGTAATCATGGCCTATTGGACTTATACGGTTGCGACGAAGCCATCTTAAAAGATGAAGGCCGTCTGAAAACCGCTTTGGCAGCTGCTGCACAAGCCGCAGAAGCCACCATATTAACCGAACATTTCCACACCTTCGGCGGCGCAGGCGGCGTAACCGGCGTTTTACTGCTCGCCGAGTCCCATATCAGTATCCACACTTGGCCGGAACACCGCTTCGCCGCCATTGATGCATTTATCTGCGGCGGCATGAAATTGGAAAAAGTGAAGGAAATCTTGTGCAGGGAGTTGGCGGCGGAACGGGTGGATTGGACGGTTGTAAATAGAGGCAGTGATTTGACTTTATTTTAGTTTTATCAATATTGGCAAGAGGGGCAAAAGTTCAACGCCAAGCATACGCCATTTGATATTTCAGGAGATGTTAATTTATTGCTGGTTAAGTGTTATCGGTTCTATAACATGAAGGCATTTGGAAATAATGGGTATCTTACAGAGAAAAGGGTGTATGACTTGCTTTCCTAAAAAAATACTGAAAAGCAATAATTTATTATGCTAACCCGCCGTCAATTTCTCAGTTATACCGCCGCGCTTGGTGCCGCTTCTGCTTTCTCTTGGCAGACTTACAAATACCTCAACCGCAAACCGCCGGTTTCTATTAACCGTGTCGGCTTGCCGTTGGGGCATTTGTTGCGCGATCGGGAATTGTTGCAAGCGCCGCCCCGTCGTTATGAATGCAATACGTTGATACTCGGCGGCGGTGCGGCTGGGTTGGGGGCGTTGTGGTATTTGGCGAAGCATAATCACTGCGATGTATTGTTGGCAGAAGGGTTTGAACGCAATGGCAACAATGCTGCCTATACGTCTTCAGACGGCCTGAAAGCGCCGAGCGGTGCGCATTATTTGGCTTTGCCGTCGAAAGAAAGCGTGTATGTGCGCGAGATGTTGGTAGATTTCGGTATCTTGCAGTCGGACGGCAGCTTTAGGGAAACCGATTTGGTCTATGCGCCCGAATCGCGCCTCTTATATCAGGATAAATGGGTGGAACATTTATTGCCGAAAGAAGATGCGGATTCCAAACGGTTTTTTGATTTAATCGGCCGTCTGAAACAGTCTTACGGCGATGACGGTAAGAAAATTTTTGCTATTCCGATTGCGCTGTCATCGGCAGATGAGACATGGCGCAAACTCGATCATCTGACGTTTAAACAATGGCTTGATCAAGAGGACTACCACTCGCCTGAGCTTTTATGGTATCTCGATTATTGTTGCCGCGACGATTACGGACAAGGCATTGGGCAAGTGTCTGCCTTTGCCGGGCTGCATTATTTTGCCGCCCGCAACAATGCAGAAACCGTCCTCACTTGGCCCGAAGGTTTGGCACATCTTTCTGAAAACCTGCGCCGTCATGCCGGTTTGCAAGAAGGTTGGCAATGGCCGTCTGAAAATAGTATCCGTTTGGAGAAACCTGCTTCGGTTAATGCTTCTGCCGTCAAAATCAAACCGCTTTCAGACGGCCGGATTGAAGTGTGGCTGCGTGATAATGCAAAAGGGGAAACCGTTGCTGTCACCGCGCAACACGTTATCTCCGCCATGCCGCTGATGGTTGCCGCCTGCATTATTGAATTTCCCGAACAATTTGGTCTGGACATCCCAGAATACGCGCCATGGCTGGTTTCTAATTTTGAACTGCACAGTTTCCCGAA
>NZ_JBQCWZ010000225.1:0-1857 GCF_051956895.1 Neisseria sp. P0021.S006 | reverse complement strand
GAACAAACCAAGTCTTAAATTGACTAAAATTTAATCAAATAAAACATAATAAAATCAAGTAGTTATATTTATAAGATTTTACTATAATCATACAGTGAAAATTTATAGGTAAAACAAGGTTATGCGGCTTTGTGCATAAATTAGGGTTGACATCCCTAAAAATCGCCCCGAATCAAAAGCTGCGTAAAACAACGGCCGATTTCATCAGGTGCCATTCAAAAGACACGCGGCCATCCATTTTGCGTTACAATACGCACTTATTTTTAAGAAAGAAAAATACGCCATGAAAGCCTCCCAGTTCTTCATTTCTACCCTTAAAGAAGCCCCTGCCGAAGCTGCACTTGCCAGCCACAAACTGATGATTCGTGCCGGTTTGATCAAAGCCAACGCATCCGGTCTTTATACTTGGATGCCGATGGGCCTGCGCGTATTGCGCAAAGTTGAAAATATCGTGCGCGAAGAAATGGCCCGCGCGGGTAGCGTGGAGCTGCTAATGCCGGTGGTACAACCTGCCGAACTGTGGCAAGAATCCGGCCGCTGGGAGTTTTATGGTAAAGAACTGCTGCGTCTGAAAGACCGTCATGACCGTGATTTCTGTATGGGTCCGACTTGTGAAGAAGTCATTGCCGACATCGTGCGCAAAGAAGTCAACAGCTACAAACAACTGCCAAAAAACTTTTACCACATCCAAACCAAATTCCGCGATGAAGTACGTCCGCGCTTTGGCGTGATGCGCGCGCGCGAGTTCATCATGAAAGACGCTTATTCCTTCCATGCCGACTATGCCTCGCTTCAGACGACCTATCAAGATATGTACGACGCTTATTGCCGTATCTTCACCCGTTTGGGTTTGGAATTCCGTCCTGTTGCCGCAGATACTGGCAGCATCGGCGGTACCGGCTCTCACGAATTCCAAGTATTGGCTGAAAGCGGAGAAGATGTTATTGCATATAGCGACACTTCCGATTACGCCGCCAATATCGAATTGGCACCGACTTTGCCGCTTAAAGGCGAACGCGCTGCTGCTCAGGCCGAGTTGACCAAAGTACATACACCAAACGTCAAAACCATTGAGTCTTTGGTTGAATTCCTGAATATTCCGGTTGAACAAACCCTCAAATCCATCGTGGTCGAAGGCGAAAACGAAGGCGAACTCGTCCTGCTGCTGTTGCGTGGCGACCATGAATTTAACGACATCAAGGCAGAAAAACTGGCCGGCGTAAAATCGCCACTGACCATGGCGAGCCCTGCCGTGATTATTGAACAATTCGGCGCAAACGGCGGCTCTCTCGGCCCTGTCAACTTCAAAGGTAAAGTCTATGCCGATTTCGCTACTGAAAAAGGCGCAGACTGGGTTATCGGCGCCAATGAAGACGACTACCACTATATCGGCTTCAACTTCGGCCGAGATGCTACCGAGCCTGAATTTGTCGATTTGCGCAATGTCATCGAAGGCGACATCAGCCCCGACGAACAAGGCCGTCTGAAACTGGCACGCGGTATTGAAGTCGGTCACGTTTTCCAATTGCGCGACAAATATACCCAAGCCATGAATGTCAGCTTCTTG
Source organism: Neisseria sp. P0021.S006 (assembly GCF_051956895.1). Taxonomy (NCBI): domain Bacteria; kingdom Pseudomonadati; phylum Pseudomonadota; class Betaproteobacteria; order Neisseriales; family Neisseriaceae; genus Neisseria; species Neisseria sp. P0021.S006. The sequence goes on along the minus strand of NZ_JBQCWZ010000225.1, from coordinate 290 downwards.
GATAACAACGGTAAATCCCAAACTATGGAAATGGGCTGCTACGGCATCGGTATTACCCGCGTTGTTGCCGCCGCCATCGAGCAAAACAACGACGAAAAAGGCATTGTTTGGACCAAAGCAATGGCACCGTTTGAAGTCGTTATCGTGCCGATGAACTACAAAAAATCTGAAGCCGTACGCGAAGCCGCTGACAAAATCTATGCCGAGCTTTTGGCTGCCGGTGCGGATGTATTGTTGGATGACCGCGACGAACGTGCGGGCGTATTGCTGAATGACTCTGAGCTGTTGGG
>NZ_JBQCWZ010000224.1:0-1857 GCF_051956895.1 Neisseria sp. P0021.S006 | reverse complement strand
GTCACGATGCCGTTGTTTTGGGTGAGAACCTGCTGCAAAAAGCTTTATCCAGCCTGTTGCCTAAAGACATCCTGCTTTCAGACGACCTCAAAGAAAAATACCTTGCCGATTTGAATACCAAACAAACCTCGTTTGAAGAGGTCCTCTACAATGTCGGTATGGGGCATACTTTGCCGGTACACGTTGCCATGCACATTGCCGAGTTGGCGGGCCAACATTTTGGCAGTACAGTCAAACTCAGCCCGATCAAAGTCAACGATCAAGAAACTGGCCGGATTCATTTTGCCGAGTGTTGCCATCCGATCCCTGGCGATCCGATTCGCGCCTTATTGGTCAAAGACAAGGGCATGATTATCCACCGTGATACCTGTCAAACTTTGGTCAAAGCCGATCCGGAAGAGCAACTCGATGCCGGTTGGGACAGTATGCGCAATCAAACGTACCGCACCATCCTCAATGTCAAATCCGAAGATGCGCATGGTTTGCTTGCCTCAATGGCGCAAGCGATTTCCAATTCTGGTGCGGATATCGAATCTGTCGATACGCCAACCAAAGCGCAAGCAGGAACGGAAGGTTTTGTGGAATTTAAATTCACAATTAAAGTCAAAGACTTGGATCAGGTTAATCAGATTATTCATGCAATGCATGCCAATCCGAATATCCGTAAAGTGATTCGAGGATAATCTCGTTATAAGCAAAGGCCGTCTGAAAGTGTTTTCAGACGGCCTTTTTGATGTTTGCAAATAAAAGCTGTTGGCTTCTTTTTAAGAGGGTTTATGGCTTTTTTGTAATTGGATTGGGTTTAACTCAACCAAAAACGGAAAACCAAGAAGAAGACCAAGGCCAAAACGCCGGCCCAAACCAGCAACATGAATCCGGCTACTGCCTGACCCAAGCGGTAAACAGGATTTTTGCGTTCGTCTTCGAGTAGGGGATTTGGTGTATCGTGCGGTTTGTCGGACATGATGAAACTCTGATTGAATTATTGAATAAAAGCGTAAGGGTACGCCGATAGAAGCAAAGATTCAAGTGGGAATGATTATTGATAGAAGTCTTCGTCTTCATTCCACGCGGTTTTTAAGGCCGTCTGAATGGTGTCGGCACCAAAGCCGCGATAGGCAAGGAAACGCGCCTGTTTTTGTTTTTCTTTCAAATCTTGAGCTTCTTGCTTGAATTTTTTACGCAAGACGGAAATAGCGGTTTGCAGCTCGTCCTCTCTGTCGGGTAGGAACTCCCGACAGTCATCTGCATCAATACCTTGTTGAGCCAAGGCTTGTTTGAGGCGGAGCGTGCCGTAACGGTTGCTTTTACTGTGAATATAGGCTTCTGCGTAACGTTGGTCGGATTGCCAATTTCGTTCGGCGAATTCGTCCAAAACCTTTTCCAATTCTTCTTCGCTTTCAGCGTGTGGAGTCAGTTTGCGTTTCAAGCCGACACGGCTGACTTCCTGACGGGAAAGAATATCCAAGGCGCGGGCGCGTAAGGTTTTGGGAGGTTTCATGGGGATATGGAAGGGGAGGGATTTAAACTACATTGAATTACATTTCAGACGGCCTGATTAGGTGAAAGCACTAAAAAGGCCGTCTGAAAATAAAGCCGAATTATTCTTCGTCTTTGTTTTTTTGCGGTTGCAGATTTTCGTAGATTTCAGGCAGGGCTCGAATCAACAAATCAGGTTTGGTCGCTTTGTCTTGGGAGAGCAAGGTCATGTCGCCGTAGCCGAATGTTACGCCGACGCTGAAGCAACCGGCCGCTTTGGCGGCAATAATGTCATTTTTGGAGTCGCCCACCATCAGCATATTGGCAACGTCGATGCCCAAAACTTCGGCCGCATGTTGAAGCGGCAATGGGCTGGGT
>NZ_JBQCWZ010000223.1:0-1858 GCF_051956895.1 Neisseria sp. P0021.S006 | reverse complement strand
AAATCGGTTTTAATCGTTACCAAATCATACGACAGCGGCAGTTGTTCCAAAGCAGCTTGCAGGTTTTCTCCCACCTTGCCTTTGACTTCGGCAGCGTGTTCCATCACACCAGCCAGCGAGCCATAGACTTCCAGCCACTTCACCGCAGTTTTCGGGCCGCATTTTTCCACACCCGGCACGTTGTCCACCTTGTCGCCCATCAGCGCGAGATAATCGCGGATTTGGTCGGGGCGCACACCGAATTTTTCCTTCACGCCTTCAATATCCAGCGTTTCGCCGCTCATCGTGTTCACCAGTGTCACGCGCTCATTTACTAACTGCGCCATGTCCTTATCGCCGGTAGATACCACCACGTTCCACCCTGCTTCGCTAGCCATCTTAGCCAAAGTGCCGATAACGTCGTCCGCTTCCACCTGCGGAATCACCAATACCGGCCAGCCCATCAGGCGCACCAAATCCGGCAAGGCTTCCGCCTGAGGGCGCAAATCGTCCGGCATCGGCGGGCGCGTCGCCTTATAGTCGGGGAACATCTCGTGGCGAAAATTTTTGCCCTTAGCGTCAAACACCACCGCGCAATATTCATGCACATAATCCGCCCGCAGCCGGCGCAGCATGTTCAACACACCATACATCGCCCCCGTCGGCGCACCATCGGGCGCAGACAAATTCTGCCCCATGGCATGATAGGCGCGGTAAAGATAAGAAGAGCCGTCAACGAGAAGGAGTGTGGGTTTGTTGGACATGGAGAACCTGCTGTGTGTATGAAAATAATGTACGGATTATAAAGGAAAAGGCCGTCTGAAAACCGAAAATCAAGTTTCAGACAGCCTGATGTTTACATAAATATACGGTTTCAGGTATTGCGCCTCAGAATCCCATCTTGTATATTTGTATTCAAATGAATACAAATCAAAGCAGACGAATATGAATGCAACGAACCGTATCCCAATTAGTGTGCGCATCACTCAGGAAGATGCTGATTTTATTGCCGAACTCAAAATTGAAGGTGCGAATACAGCGTCTGAAAAAATCCGCGAATTGCTCAAGCTGGCGCGCTTGGCGCATACGCAGACACGCGATTACGGCTCTGCACTGACGGCGCAAGAGCAGTTTTTCCAACCAGCAAAACACGAAATCTTGCACGCTGAAAAACAGGCTGGAGTGCATTCGCATATCGTGGCGAGGCTGTTTGAACAACTGCCCGACTTAGGCGCAACACTCGCCGCCGATCTGCCAGCAGAAGCTGACCTAGACGATTTGAAAAAATACGAGCGCGAACTGATGTGGCGCATCGTCCGCCTTACCGACAGCATCCTGCAACTCGCCGTAACCGGCAAAGGCGCGGCATACGACGATACCGTGCTGCAACAGCTTGAAAATACTTTGAAACTGGCAAAGATTGTGCAGCAGGCAAATGAAATTTAAGGCTGCCGCCATACCAAATGAAACAAACACATTTTAGTGAAAGGAAAATCCAAATGAGCGAAACCCTATCCCGCCGAGTAGGCCGTCTGGTAAGCGGCGGTTTTCATGCCCTGATTGATGCGGCGGAAAACCTCGCGCCTGAAGCGGTAATGAACGAAAGCATCCGCGAAATTGAGCGCGCAGTAGATGAAGTGCGTGCTGAATTGGGCAAAGTGTTGGCACAGAAACATCTTGCCGCCAAGAAAATGGCCGATGAAAGCAACCGCCACGAAGCCATCGATGCCAATCTGCAAGCCGCCGTAGATGCCGGTCGCGATGATCTTGCCGAAGCGGGTATCGCCGAACAGATGGACATCGAAGCGCGTCTGCCCATCTTGGAAAACACCATTGCCGATTGTGCCGCACAAGAAAAAGAGCTCGAAGGCTTTATCGC
>NZ_JBQCWZ010000222.1:0-1859 GCF_051956895.1 Neisseria sp. P0021.S006 | reverse complement strand
GTCCAATCGCACACCTAACCACAAGTCAGGGGGAGGACGTCCAGAAAGATTTGTAAAGACAGCTTTATCGTCTTTATAAATCTTTTTGGATACCCCTTGACGCTAGCCAACCCTAAAACGCTAGGGCAAAGGGGTGGGGTGGTTTTTTTACCCCACCCCCTGCCACGTGGCGAACGTCGCCGAAGGCAAAAACATTTAAAGCCCCAAGCCCTGAACGTGAAACCAGCATTTTCAGGGCTTGGCGTTTGACGAAACACCAAGCAAAGCCCGTGACTTCGTAAGTACGGCACAGCCACAAGGCTGTAACAAAGATTGAAGCACGGGTCTTCTAATAACCTGAATTTGAACACTATCTAGGGCAAAAAGCCCGTATTCATAAGGCAAAACCCCATGTACTTAGGCATAGACGTATCGAAATTAACAATAGATTGCTGTCTGATTTCAGACGGCCTTTTTTTTGAGCGTAAGTTCAAAAACAGCCAGGCCGGATTTCAAGACCTGAAAGACTGGCTAAAAGAAAACGGCGCAACAGAAAGGCTTCATTGCTGCTGCGAAGCAACAGGGAAATACTACGAAGCAGCAGCTGAATATTTGAGCAAATACTACCGAATGAGTGTAGAGAACCCACGTAAAATAAAAGGTTTCGGGACAGCCGTTTTACAAAGAACCAAAACAGACCGTCAAGACGCAAAAACTATAGCCCAATACTGCAAAGCACTAGAACCCCGACCGTGGCAGAAACCCACCGAAGCACAAACCAAACTGCGAGAACTGACACGATACCAACACCGTCTGAAACGCCAAAAAGCAGCCGAACAAACCAAACTCCAAACCGCCCCCGCCTACCTGCTCCCACTGATACAGTCCACCATTACCCATCTTCAACAGCAAATCAAAGCCGTTCAAAACCAACTGAACCAGTTTCACAAAGACAATCCCGACTACAAAATCCAAAAAGAGCGCCTGAAAACCATCACAGGCATAGGCGAAGCAGCGGCCAATAGCCTTTTATCAGTTCTGACCCAAACGGACCGGTTCAAGACCGCAGCGCAATTTGTAGCCTACCTAGGCTTAGACCCCAAGGAAAACCAGTCAGGAACAAGCCTAAAAGGCAGACCGCGTATTTCTAAGCTGGGCAATACCCATTTGCGAACAACCTTGTTTATTCCGGCTATGCACGCATACCGAAGCAGCACCTTTGCCAAGTATGTAAGCCGACTACAAAAGAACGGCAAAAGGCCGAAAGTGATAATTGTCGCACTCATGCGGAAACTGGCGGTAATAGCGTTCACACTTTTGAAGAACGGCCAAGATTTTCAAGTGGAAAGATATAAATGAAAAATTAAACCTGGTTTTCGCCGGCGATTTTTAATTTACTAAATAAAAAAATAAAACGCAAAACCATTTAATATCAAACAAAACACCCTGAACAAATCAGGGTGCGTATTATTGCAACTTTAAGAAATGTAAAGTTTATTGACTGTGAAATACACTATCTTTGTTTTTAGGCTTTCTCTTCCGGCTCAGGTACGTCAAACACTTGGCGCAGGTAAGCGAGGAAGGTGTTGTTGGTGGTCATGGTTTTGCCCGGGGAGTCGGAGAGCTTGGCGACGGATTGGCCGTTACACTCGACGAGCTTCAAGACAATGTTCAAAGGCGTGTGTCCCAAATCGTTGGTCAGGTTGGTACCGATACCGAAACTGGTTTTGAAACGGTCTTTGAAGTATTGGTGCAACGCCCATGAACGCTCAATATCGAGGCCGTCTGAAAAGGTCAGCATTTTGGTGCGGCTGTCGATTTTGAGTTTTTTGTAATGCTCGTAGGCTTTGTCGCCCCAAACATAAGGATCGCCGCTGTCG
>NZ_JBQCWZ010000221.1:0-1860 GCF_051956895.1 Neisseria sp. P0021.S006 | reverse complement strand
GCCGTCTGAAATCCCATCGGTTTTCAGACGGCCTTTTGTCGTCTTTATCAGATAAAATGGCACTCGGTTTGCAAAATTTCCGACTCAAAACATTGTACAATCTGCCCACTTATACCGATAACATCCCAAACATTGCCATGAAAAAACGTCTGCTCCTCCTCGCCATCCTTCCCCTTTCCCTTCACGCCGCCGATGTGCCGCCTGATGTGAAACCCGAGCTTCAAGTCAACACAGCCGAACCCCAACAACCCGAAACGCACAACATCACTGCCGAGCAGACAAACAGGCCGTCTGAAAAAATCATCAACGTCGATGCCGATACCCTGCTTGCCAACACCGAATTACTGGCACGCGCCATGTATTCCGCCGTCGTCGCCCACAACATCCCCGGCATCAAAGCCGTTTTGCCCATTTACGAACAATGGCCAGAACACGACCGCGCCATGGCACGCTATGCCAAAGGTTTGCTTGCCCAATCCGAAGGACGCGCCGCCGAAGCCATCGGCCATTACCGCCGCTTTATCGCCGAGCAACCCGATGCCTCCGCCGTCCGCTGGCAGCTTGCGACCGCCTTGTTTGAAGACAAACAAAACGAAGCCGCAGCCGACCAGTTCGACAAACTACAAACCGAATCCCTCCCGCCTGCCTTGCAAGAACGCATCGAAACCTACCGCAAAGCCCTGCGCGAACGCGACTCATGGCAATTCAACGCCGGCCTGAACATCACGCGCGAACAAAACATCAACCAAGCCCCCGGCCAACGCCGTCTGGGCAACCACCTGAGCGATGAACAATGCCGCGCCGTGCGCCTTGCCTATCCCGACGACGACTGCTTCCGAGGCTGGACATTCCCCGAACCCATCGATGCCACTGCCATCCATTACCAAATCGGCGCAGAAAAAAAATGGTCGCTGCCCCGCGGCTTCTATGCCACGGCAGGCGCAGACCATTACGGCAAAATCTATCCCAAACACACCAACTACAACGACCTCACCACACGCTTTTCGGCAGGCATCGGCTATGCCGACCAGCGCAACGATATCGGCATTACCCCGTTCCACGAACGCCGCTTCTACGGCAACGACCCCTACACCTACACCAACGGCGCACGCCTCCACTACAACCATTGGTGGCAACCCAAGCTGCAAACCCTCAGCGCATTTGAAGCAGGCCGTCTGAAAAACGGCCGCCGCGAGCATTCCAACAACACCAGCCAACTGCTCAGCAACTCCATCGTGTACTACCGCAACGCGCGCCAATACTGGGTAGCCGGTATCGACCTCTACCGCGAACGCAACCGCGACGACAAAAGCGACAGCTTCAACCGCTACGCCCTGCGCACCACATGGGGACAAGAATGGCCCAAAGGCCTCTCCACCGTCCTACGCCTCAGCGCCGCCCAACGCCATTACCAAGCCCCCAGCTTCTTCAGCAACGAACAAAACCGCCGCGACAAAGAAGCCTCCGCCTCCCTGAGCGTATGGCATCGCGCCCTCCATTTCAAAGGCATCACCCCACGCCTGACCATTGCCCACAACAAAACATGGAGCAACGACAAGTTCTACGAATACGGCAAAACCAAAATGTTTGTCGAATTGAGCAAAACGTTCTGACAAATAGAACTAATCTGGGGATCAAGCAAAAATATCGGTCCTGCATACTGATTTACAAGGCAGATTCAAACTTTTACAGATACCGGATAAATAGGATTTTCAAGGCATAATTCCTCATTAAATTTATATTTATCAAATAGATAAATCCAAGCCAATATTACTTCACAGCGCAACGCACAACACTACATAACGTTACAAAAAATCAGGCCGTCTGAAACCCAACTTGGCGTTTCAGACGGCCTTAGTA
>NZ_JBQCWZ010000220.1:0-1863 GCF_051956895.1 Neisseria sp. P0021.S006 | reverse complement strand
ATTCGGCACCATCTGCATGGCAGGCAGAACGAGTGCTTCGTGGTAACGGGCTTCATCGCGTGAGGAGAATTGCAGGTTGCCGTTGATATAGAGGCGGGTGTCGTCTTTCCAGCGGGTAACAACCAGCCTTTGGTAGGGCGAGTGGCTTTGATAAACGACGGGATCGCCGAAATAGCTTTGTTCGGCTTTGAAGGAAATGCGGTCTGCGTAGGCGAAGGTGATGGCGAGGATGGACAAGACAATCAGCGCACGCAGGTGGATGGCGCGGTAGCGTGGCAGTTCGGCTTTAAACACGCGCGCGGTCAGATAGGCGACGGCGGCGTTGAGGATGCCGAACAATAAGGCGGAACGCGCCATGCCGAGTTTGGGAGCGAGCAGGAGCGGAAATAATAAGGAGACGGCGAGTGCGCCCAAGTAGTCGAAGGTCAGGACTTTGGAAACGAGTTCTTTAAACTCCGCGCCTTTTTGGTTTAACACGCGCATAACCAACGGGATTTCCATGCCGACAACCGCGCCGACAATCAGCACGAAGGCATAGAGCAGGGTACGGAACGGTGCGGCGGATAAACCGAAGGCCACAAATAATGCCAGCGCAGAAATGCCGCCGATGATGCCGACCAAAAGTTCGATTTCGATAAAGCGGTGCAATACGTCTTTATCTTTGATGTATTGGGTCAGGTGCGCACCTATGCCCATTGAAAACAGATAAAGCCCGATGACGGAGGAAAACTGCAAAATACTATCGCCCAAAAGATAGCTTGCGAGCGCGGCGATGATGAGCTCGTAAGCAAGGCCGCAACTGGCGACGATAAAAACGGAGATGATGAGGGTGCGGTGGGCGTTCATGATGACGTTTTTGTTGCTTGAGTGTGGGCAATGTAATGATTTTTAGGGTGGGCTGCAAGTTTATTTATAGGATGTAGAAAAGGCCGTCTGAACAAATTGTTTCAGACGGCCTTTAATCTGTCAGGCATTAATAGCGGTGTTTGAATACCATGCCCACTGCGTAAGAAGATTTTTTCGGCAAATCTTCTTCGTATTTCGGATTGACGTTTTCTTTCAACCAGCCGGCGCCGAGTGTGGCGGTCGTCCGTTTGGAGAAGCTGTAATCGGTGCTGACGGCGACGTGTTTGTAGTCTTCGCCGACAGAGCTTTTACCGTAGGCAAAGCCGATTTGAGGTTTGAAATTGCCTACTTTGTATGAGCCGGACACCATAAATTCTTTGGTATTGTTGATTTCTTTGTCGTAAGAACCGGCTACGTTGCCTGCCGCATCTTTCCATACGCCCCAGCAGCTGAAGCCGTCGCAAGTGTTTTTGGCGTATTGGAACGCGGCATCGACGGAGATTTTGTCTTTGCTGTATCCGGCCATGAATGCATGGGCTTGGAAGTCTTTGGTTTCGGTTGGAGAGTCGTTGGGTGCGTATTCGGCAGCGTAGTGGGCTTTAAAGCCGTTGCTTGGGTGGTAGTAGTCTACACCCCAGCCGAAGACCCAGTCGCCGTCACGTTTTTTATCCGGACTCCAGTCGTTGTTGTTACGTGCTGCATTGGAACCTGGGGAAACGTTGAATTTGAATTGGAAACCGTTTTTCCAAGGAGACTCATAAGCCATGGAAACGCGGCGTTGGCCGAAGCGGGAAATTTTGCCGAATTCCAAAATCGAGCTGTTGGTGTCGAACGGGTTCAGATAAATGCTGTTCATGGGCGTACTGATGTAACCCATTTTGACGGTGCCAAGGTTTTTGTAGCTGTTGAGCGCGACGTATGAGTCGGCAGTACCCCAGCCGCCCCAGCGGTCGGAATCGAAGTAAATAAAGGAGCCAAGTTGCCATTTCAGCCATAAGTCGTTGTTGAGTCGTACTT
>NZ_JBQCWZ010000219.1:0-1874 GCF_051956895.1 Neisseria sp. P0021.S006 | reverse complement strand
GCGTGTAAGTGTAGCGAAAAACCATCTGCAATTCATCATATGAAAGGACAAAACATGATTAACGGGTTAGATATCGAACGTTTCCGAACTACCATGGCAGCGGTTGAAAACGACCATACAAAAGGCAAGGCAACATTACGCGCCGATTCGCGCTGGGTATCCGGCACGAAGAACGAAATCTCCGTGCGCCGCTTCCCTGCCTTTACCACAGACGAACCGAAAAACATGGGCGGTGAAAACGCCGCCCCAAATCCGATGGAATACCTGATCGGCGCTGCGGCAGGCTGCTGCTCCATAGGTTTCGAGTTGCAAGCAGCACAGGCAGGCGTGAAACTGGAACAGTTTGAAATATCCGCAAGCGGCGGTATCGACATGGCCAAACTGTTTGGCATGGAAGATGGCTACGGCGGACTGGATAATCTGGTGCTAACCGTAAAAGTAAAAGCCGACGCCGACCTTCCTACCCTGCAAAATTTCGCCGACCGCTCAGCCGCCACCTCCCCAGTGTTGAACAGCCTGAAAGCGCGGGCAAAAGTGGTTGTGGAAAAAATCTAGACGACTCAAACCGTTTTCTTGTTTTCATTTCGTTGAAAGCCCCTTTTCTAGACAACTTGAAACGTGCTTAATCGCTCAAAGGAGTACATGACATGCAACAACTGCACACTCTGAAAGACATCGAACAGGCCATCGCCACACACCCTTTAGTATCACTGTACATCAAAGCCCCAATCTGCGGTGTTTGTACGGTCGTGGCCGCCCAGCTTGACTCAGCTTTGGCGGTGGAAGGAAATGTGTATGCCGTAAAAGCCGATATTGCTGAAATACCCGAAATGGCCGGGCGTTTCCACGTGCTGACCGCACCTGCATGGCTGCTGTTTTATCAAGGCAAGGAAGTAGAACGGATGGCCCGCTTCATCCCTCAGGCACAGATGAAGCAGACATTGGCAAAATGGACAAAAATAGCAGAAAGCGGACATCAGTAACCGGTCTATCAATGTTTCAGACGGCTGCGGTCTTGATAATGATGCAAGTGGTCAAGTTTTTAAGATGATTTGCAAAACACTTAAAAATTTGACCGCTCTTTATTACGAAAAAGGTCGTCTGAAACGGCTTGCAGACTGAGATAATGATTGATGAAACGCTGTGATTTGTACACTAAAACCATCTTCTAAAAATTCCCTTTGACATTCTCCATCTTTCCTAATAAGATGCGTTCAAGTTTTTAAACATATAAACTCAAGAAGCCGAATATGCCACAACAAACGATGAATTTAATGCGCGAGTGCATTCCCATTTTTACCGTGTTGAGTGATGAAAACCGCCATCAAATCCTGCGCGTGCTGTGGGAACACGGCAGGATGAATGTGAATGAGCTGACCGAGCATCTGCATCTGTCGCGCCCTGCGGTGTCGCACCATTTAAAAATCATGCTGCAAGCCGGAGCGGTGGCAGTGGAACAGGTCGGCAAAGAGCGGTTTTACAGTATTGCCATGGCGGATGCGGTGGCGAGGTTGAAACAGCTTGCAGATTTGATGGCACAAAATTGCCCACTTTCAAAATAGGGTTATCCATTAACCCTTTATTTTTACCCAAATGCGTTTACATTTTTAAACTTATCAACTTAAAGGAAAGAATTATGTTATTCACGCCATTCACTTTTCAAAACGGCAAAACCGCTAAAAACCGTATCTTCAAATCCGCCATGGAAGAGCAACTTGCCCAAAACGACCAGCCGTCTGAAAAACTTGTCCGCCTCTACGGCACTTGGGCAAAAGGCGGTGCGGGCGTTTTAGTTACGGGCAATGTGATGGTCGCCGAAAGCGGCAAAGGTTCAATAAACGATGTGGTGATTTCAGACAGCCGCAGCCTTGAGA
>NZ_JBQCWZ010000218.1:0-1876 GCF_051956895.1 Neisseria sp. P0021.S006 | reverse complement strand
CAGTACATTCGATCTTGATGGCGATGGTTTTGGCGACAACGCCTATCGACCGAACGGCATTATCGACCAAATCATTTGGCGCGCCCCCGTGTCCCGTCTGCTGATGAACAGTCCTGCCGTCAGCATTGTCAAATGGGCGCAATCTCAGTTCCCCGCTATTTTGCCGGGCGGCGTCATCGACAGTAAGCCATTGATGAAACCGATCAGCAACAAAACAAGCACCAAATACGAAGCCATGAAGGATGAGCTGTTGCACGAAGCCAGTACGCGCCAATCCGATTGGAGCGATGCCGAAAACGGATCTTTGAATTAAACATGTTTTCAGACGGCCTTTTTCATGAGGCCGTCTGAAACGGCACAAAGGAATTATTCATGACCAACCACGTCGAATTAAGAAACGTGACCAAACAATTCGGTAGTCAAAAAGCCGTCAACCAAGTCGATTTAGTCCTCAAAGCAGGCGAAAGCGTCGGCATGGCAGGGCATAACGGTGCAGGCAAATCCACCATCATGAAGCTGATACTCGGCCTGATTACGCCGACCGAAGGCGAAGTCATGTTGCTGGGCGAGCGTACCGGCAGTAAGGCAGGCGCACTGCTTCGCAGCCAAATCGGCTACCTGCCTGAAACCGTCGCGCTTCATCCTTCATTGACCGGCATTGAAACCATGGATTTCTATGCCAAACTTAAAAAACAGCCCTTGAGGAAAAACCGTGAGTTGTTGGAACGCGTCGGCATTTCTCAAGCGGCACGCCGCCGTGTCGGCACTTACTCCAAAGGTATGCGCCAACGTCTCGCTTTGGCACAAGCCTTGTTGGGCGAGCCTAAAGTCTTATTGTTTGACGAACCGACCACAGGCCTTGACCCGGCTTCACGCCAAATGTTTTACGAAGTCGTGCGCGAACTGAATGGACGCGGTGCAACCGTATTGCTCAGCACGCACGCGCTTGCCGAACTCGATGGCCACGCCGACCGCATTATCGTCATGAAAAACGGTGTGAAAGTTGCCGATGGCAGCATGGATGAGTTGCATGTTCAAAGTGGTTTGCCGTTGACCGTCAATGTTCGTTTGAAAGAAGCGCGTCCGTTGAGCGAGCGTTGGCAGCCGCTTTCAGACGGGCTGTCGTATAAAGCGCAATGTAAAGCCGAAGAGCGTATGGGGCTTTTGAGTGAATTGGGTGATTTGGGCAACCTTGCCTATATCGATATCCATACCCCGACACTTGACGATATGTACGCACAATTCTTAAAAAGGGAAGACGTATGAACCCCGTTTGGATTATTACCGGCAAAGAAGTCCGCGACAGCCTGCGCAACCGTTGGGTCCTCGCCGCCGCACTCCTGCTTGCCGCGCTTGCCCTGTCATTGGGTTTCCTGGGCAGCTCGCCTACCGGTACAGTCAAAGTCGATCCGTTGACCGTTACCGTTGTCAGCCTCTCCAGCCTGTCGATTTTCCTGATTCCGCTGATTGCGATGTTGCTCTCTTATGATGCGCTGATTGGCGAAATCGAACGCGGCACGATGGCGCTGTTGTTGAGCTATCCGATTTCGCGCAACCAAATCCTTGCCGGCAAATTTATCGGCCATCTCATCATCCTTGCCCTTGCCACCACGGCAGGCTACGGATTGGCGGGCATTACCCTCCAGCTTGCCAACGGCGGCTTTGACCTTGCCGCATGGAAACCTTTTGCCCTCCTGATTGTTGCCAGTGTGATTCTTGGTGCAGCCTTTTTGTCTATGGGTTATTTGATTAGCGCAAAAGTCAAAGAACGCGGTACTGCCGCCGGTATCGCCATCGGCGTATGGCTGTTTTTTGTGGTGATTTGCGATATGGCGCTTTTGGGTGTTTTGGTTGCCGATACTGAACAAGTTATTAC
>NZ_JBQCWZ010000217.1:0-1884 GCF_051956895.1 Neisseria sp. P0021.S006 | reverse complement strand
TTTTCAGACGGCATTGTTATTGATTAACCTTTATAACTTGCTTCTAATATCCTCTACTGCTTTCACTAAGGCCTCGGAAAGCGAAGGATCAAAAGAAGAGCGGCCTGCTTGGACGATATTTGAACACACAGCCTCCCGAAGGCTGCTGACGGGATAGGTCGGCATAAAGTTTGTAGCTGCTAGAGTTTTAACACACAGCGACCCGAAGGTGGCTGTCAAGCTTTTCCAAGGTTGCTTTAGCATCATGGGCGGTTTCAACACACAGCCACCTGAAGGTGGCTGGACGGTTGGAAATCACGATCATATCGCCCTTGCGGTTTCAACACACAGCCGCCCGAAGGTGGCTGGGTTCACGCGCATCGGCACGCGCCTGATGCGCGAAGTTTCAACACACAGCCGCCTGAAGGCGGCTGACTCTATAAGCTGGTTAATTTGCTGCAACAATTAAAAGTTTCAACACTCAGCCGCCTGAAGGCGGCTGATTGTCTTTTGCGGTTGTTCTTTAGAGGAATCACAAGTTTCAACACACAGCCGCCTAAAGGCGGCTGGGGGGATATATTGCGCATGTATAAACCCTATACTAAGTTTCAACACACAGCCGCCTAAAGGCGGCTGGCTTATATTGCTGATACGCAAAGCACTGAAGCAACTTGTTTCAACACACAGCAGCCCGAAGGCGGCTGGTTGTACGCAATCTCGTTTCAAAACATACACACCTTGTTTCAACACACAGCAGCCCGAAGGCGGCTGGGTCACTGGCCACATCTGCTTATGCTGCTTTGCCTGTTTCAACACACAGCAGCCCGAAGGCGGCTGGCAAACCATAGCGAGTTGACAAACCAATTTTTTGAGTGTTTCAACACACAGCAGCCCGAAGGCGGCTGGGTAAAGTGTCTTTATGCAAAGCATCATAATCAAAGTTTCAACACACAGCAGCCCGAAGGCGGCTGGACGAAGGAACTTGAAAATGAAACATACCGACGAAGTTTCAACACACAGCAGCCCGAAGGCGGCTGGGTATGGCCATAATGGCGGAGTTCAGTTAATTCTTGTTTCAACACACAGCAGCCCGAAGGCGGCTGGATCAGCCTTTCTTAACGGGTTGAAAACCGATAACGTTTCAACACACAGCAGCCCGAAGGCGGCTGGGAATCATGAATAAGGAGCATCTCCAATGAAAAAGGTTTCAACACACAGCAGCCCGAAGGCGGCTGGATTCCGCCTGCGCGTAAACCGACATTTCCCAAGGGTTTCAACACACAGCAGCCCGAAGGCGGCTGGCCGGCTTAGTCGATAAAGCTGCTTTCGAGCATTTGTTTCAACACACAGCAGCCCGAAGGCGGCTGGGATTTTTGTAATGCGTATTCAGGCTATCTTGTTGCTGTTTCAACACACAGCAGCCCGAAGGCGGCTGGCGTTATCCGGGCCAAGTTGGTAACAGCTTTTATAGTTTCAACACACAGCAGCCCGAAGGCGGCTGGACAAATCAGCTATGAACCGCTCTGCGTTTTTATGGTTTCAACACACAGCAGCCCGAAGGCGGCTGGGTAAGTGAAATTATGAGTAAGGAGAATCTCCAATGTTTCAACACACAGCAGCCCGAAGGCGGCTGGATATCTCTTAACTGCCGACCTTTGCACCATTTTGGTTTCAACACACAGCAGCCCGAAGGCGGCTGGGCGGGATTATCCAGGCTCGTTACACACTTATACCAAGTTTCAACACACAGTAGCCCGAAGGTGGCTGGGGGATTATCCAGGCTTGTTACACATTTATACCAAGTTTCAACACACAGCAGCCCGAAGGTGGCTGGGGGGTTATCAAGGTGTGGAAAACATTTCTGCCAAGTTTCAAGACACAGTAGCTGTACAGTAGATATATGTG
>NZ_JBQCWZ010000216.1:0-1885 GCF_051956895.1 Neisseria sp. P0021.S006 | reverse complement strand
CAATAAGGGTGTGCATATGAAGTTTTCCTTTAGTATTAACCTGTTATCCGTTTTGATTTTGGCCGCTTGTGCGCAACAGCCGGTTCAAAAGCCTCAAGTTTCCCTGCCCTCTGTATCTGTGGATAACCATGCGCCGGAGCAAGGAACAGGGCTGACGGAGCAGAAATTAATCCGCGCCAAGCATTATATGGCGGCGTCTGCCAATCCGCTGGCAACTGAAGCCGGTTATGAAATTTTGAAGCGCGGCGGCAGTGCGATAGATGCGATGATTGCCATGCAGACAACTTTGGGACTGGTTGAGCCGTAGTCTTCCGGATTGGGCGGCGGTGCGTTTCTGGTGTATTGGGACAATAAGGCGAAAAAGCTGACGACGTTTGATGCCCGTGAAACAGCGCCGAAAGCGGCAACACCGGAACTTTTCTTGGATGAAAACGGCAAACCGATGGGCTTTATGAAAGCGGTGGTCGGCGGCCGTTCGGTCGGTGTGCCGGGGATTACGAAGCTGCTGGAAGATGTCCACAAGCGTTATGGCAAATTGCCGTGGGCAAGTTTGTTTGAGAAACCGATTACTTTGGCGGAACAAGGTTTTGCTGTTTCTCCGCGTATGGCGAAATCCATCGAGCAAAATTTAGACCCCTTGCAACGTTATCCGCAAACCGCCGCTTACTTCCTGCCTGACGGCAAACCTTTGGCTGCAGGAACGGTTTTGAAAAATCCTGAATTTTCGCGTTCTGTGCGCCTGTTGGCGGAAAAAGGCAGTGCGCCGTTTTATCAGGGAATGCAGGCGCAAAATATTGTCCGTGCCGTTACCGGTGCTGTGGATAATCCCGGCAAAATCAGCATGGCGGATTTGAAAAACTATCAAGTTATCGAGCGTCAACCGGTTTGCGCGCCGTATCGTGAATATGAAGTTTGCGGCATGGGCGCGCCAAGTTCGGGCGCGATTGCTTTGGGTGAGATTTTGGGCGTCTTACAAAATCAGGATATGAGGGCGTTGGGATCGGAAAATATTCACAGTTGGCGCTGGATAGGCGATGCGTCACGGATTGCTTTTGCCGACCGCGATTATTATGTCGGCGATCCTGCGTTTGTGAATGTTCCGACCCGAGCCATGATTTCTCAGGCTTATTTGAAACCGCGTGCCGAAGAAATCCGCAAGGCTGACAAGGCATTGGAAACTATTCAGGCAGGCAAGTTCGGCAAGGAATACGCGCAAGGCATGGCGGTCGAGCTGCCGTCCACCAGCCATTTGGTGGTTGTGGATAAAGACGGCAACGTCGTGTCGATGACGACTTCGATTGAAAACGCGTTCGGTTCGGGGCTGATGGCAAACGGCTATCTGCTCAACAACGAATTAACCGATTTTGCCTTCAATCCTGTCGGAGAGGACGGTAAAACGGTGGCAAACAGCGTTGCCGGTGGAAAACGTCCGCGTTCTTCGATGGCACCGACCATTGTGATGAAAGACGGAAAACCTTATATGGCGGTCGGTTCGCCGGGCGGCAGCCGCATTATCGGTTTCGTCGCTAAAACACTGGTGGCGCATATCGACTGGGGTATGGACATTCAGACGGCAATTTTACTGCCGAATATGCTCAATCGCGGCAGCCAGTATGAAATTGAGGATAAAACAGCGGCTGCGGATAAAGCGGCTGCGTTGGAAAAATTGGGCTACAAAGTCCAAATCCGCGATTTGAATTCCGGCGTACAAGGCATTGTAATCGGCAAAGACGGTTTGCTCGGTGGTGCCGACCCGCGCCGCGAAGGCAAGGTTATGGGCGATTGATATTGTCGGTTTGACATGAAAAAGGCCGTCTGAAACCAAGTTCAGACGGCCTTTTTAGTTTGGGAAAATATATGGATAGGATGTGTATAAGAATAGAGT
>NZ_JBQCWZ010000215.1:0-1895 GCF_051956895.1 Neisseria sp. P0021.S006 | reverse complement strand
CATATATTCAATTATGCAAATCTGCTTAAGTTGCAAAGACATGCTTTTGCTTTAATTGTATTTTTATTTTGGACGGCCATTATAAAGCAAGGAGAATAGGCGTTAAACTCGATATTTTTAGATTATGATGAAAAAACAACAATTTTGTCGTATGAATCCGATCAATAACGAAATTATATTTCATGTTGTTATTGCTTGTTTGGAGATGGCAGAAAAGGTTGTTTTGATGGACAGACGGTTGGAATTTGAAATATGAAAAGGCCGTCTGAAAAGAGGAAACACATAATTTCAGACGGCCTCTGTTTTTGATTCTCTTATCCGTAAATCTTGGTTCGGATTTCAACAAGGGAATTGATTGCCAAACTGCTGTTTACAGCTGCCGGTAGATCGGACTGGGCGAACAAATTTTCTACTTCGTTAATCAATGTTTCTGCACGTGCCAACAGTTCATTGTAAGGAAAAGAACCGCGCTTGATGGCCAGCAATTCGTCACGATTGGGACGGCGTGGCCGGATCTCGCCATAAAGGGCAATATCGCGCGCGGTTTCAAGCAGGCGGAAGGTGTGCATCATATTTTTTGCATCGTAACCTTGGCCGTGCGCCTGCGTGCCTTGATAGCGTGTTTCGTTGCGTTCTGCCAGCCATTGTTGATAAGAGGCATATTCGCGGCAGTAGCTGCTGTATCCGTCTTGGTTGAAGGATAGATGGGCAAGCGGTGTTTCGCCTTCGGGAATGGAGCTGAGTGAAAGCGTTGTGGCTTCGGGTTTGGGTGCAATACTGTGGTAGCCAAGTGTGCCGTCGGCATCGTAAAACAGCGCATAAAGTTCTCGGGCGTGGGCTATTTTGATTAAGCCTACACGCCTTTGTTCCATTCCGCGTTGTGCAAGCCAGTACTGTAACGGTACGGTTTGCCTGCCTTCTATGATGTGGCAGAAATCAAGGATGCTTTTCTTTTCAGACGGCATCGGATTGCTGATTTTTTTATTCAATCCCCGTGCTTTTTTGATTTGTCCGTAGGCATAGCCTGCAAAACTTTGCTGGCAGGTTTTAGAGATAAACCATTCGGTTTTGAACGCATCCATCAATGGCGAACGGTATCGCACACAGTCGGAAGGGGAAGCCAGCAGCTCCAGCGTGTTCGGATTGCTTTGCAGCAGCAATTCAATAAACCGTCCCAGTTCGTAATACACAATATCGTTGGTCTCATTGCTGATTTGTGGGATGTATTCCATGCCGTAAAACATGGATTTGGGCAGGTAAAACACGCCTTTGATGTCGGTATCGGACTCGGGCGTTGCCAAACCGTAGGCGCGGCTGCCGGACACGGCTTCAAGCAGAATCAGGTTTTGCGTGTACAAGTCTTCGAGGGTCAGCATATTCAGACGGCCTTTTACGGATAAATGGTTGCCAAGGTCGAGCGGAACAATTCGTTCAAAGGCCCGCTATCGGCAGGTTCGGCAGCAGTGGCGGACAAGGCAGAAACTTCGTTATATAGGTCAACAGTCAGCTTTTGCAGCTCTGGAGATAATGTGTGCAGATAACTTTCGTTCTGCTCCGCTTTTAATGCAACCAGATCAGTAATTTGGGTAGCACAATCTGTCTGCCACTCATTCATCAACTCAACCAAAGTCATTGGCGGAATACCGCCTTGTTTCACTGCCCAGCGTGCCGCCAATAAAGGGCGCAAGACGTAAAACCATTTCTTCAATTTAATCGGCTGCGTCAAATCCATTGCTTTCAAAGCATTGCCGGCGATACCGCGATAATGGTGCAACAACGCGGCGGCTTGGACGTATTGGGGCGCAAGTTCGTTCAGATGGTCTGTGAATGCCTCATCTTGTGTATAAACAATCGGCGAACGCAACCATTCCAGCAATACGGCATTGCTTTTTCTC
>NZ_JBQCWZ010000214.1:0-1905 GCF_051956895.1 Neisseria sp. P0021.S006 | reverse complement strand
CAAAAAACGTGCACGTTTGAACTGTATCCGCTACTTCCTGCATCAGCTGGACTATCCGGGCAAAGACGTGAAAGCCATCGGCAAAGTGGACGAGAAAATCGTTTTGGTTCCCGATACACGTTACAAAGACAAAACTGTCGATCTCGGACACGATTAATTTGTAACATTACCAAAGGCCGTCTGAAATTTCATCTTTCAGACGGCCTTTTCTTAATCCTCGCGATTCCAGTACGTTTTTTGTGCGAATACCAATTTATTGTCAGTGAATTTCAAACTGTCCAAATTCAATGCCCAAACATCGCTTTTCATCACTCGAGCAGCAGGATGCGCTTTGTAATACAAAGACTGCGCCGCTTTCAAATCCGCTTCATCCTCAATCAAAGCGGCAGTCGCCGCAAACTGAATGCCGCTGATTTTTGCGATGCTGTCAGGTTGTCCGGCAATGGTACCGGCTACTTTGGCAGAACGACTCATCATTCCGCCATGCTTCGTTTTCAAAGATGTCAGCACAATCAATCGGGCATTCACCTCATCAAACACATAAAAACAGCAAGCTGCCCAAACTTCGCCCTCTTCCGCAGCAGCAATACTGACGACATGATGATTGCTCAAAAACTTCACTATATTGACAGGAATCGTTTGCATGGTTTTTATCTTCCTTCGCAGTAGACGAAATTATGCTCAGGCCGTCTGAAACATCAGCCCTGCCAGCGCGGCACATCGTTTTGAATGATGCCGAACAAGTCCAAAGCATGAGAGACGCTGTGTGTAATCATATCTTCGATGGATTCAGGCTTCTGATATAAAGCCGGAACGGGAGGAAACACGATACCGCCCATCTCTGTCACGCGGCGCATATTTTCAATGTGCGCCAAGTTTAACGGCGCTTCACGCACCATCAACACCAGCCTGCGCCGCTCTTTCAACGTTACATCCGCCGCACGGCTGAGCAAATTATCGGCAAACCCGTGAGCAACCGAAGCCAAAGTTTTCATTGAACACGGCGCAATCAACATTCCGTCCGTCAAAAACGAACCGCTGGCAATGCTTGCCCCGACATTACGGATGGAATGCACGACATCTGCCAAAGCATAAACGTCTTCTTTGGTGTAATCCGTTTCCAAAGTACGGGTCATTTCCGCCCCTTGTGAAACCACCAAATGCGTTTCTACCTGATGCGCACGCAAAAGCTGCAAAGCCTTCACGCCATACTGAAAACCGCTGGCACCGCTGATGCCGACAACCAAACGCTTCATTGTATTTCCCTGTCTCGGCCTAAAGATAAATAAAAGGCAGATTCTCAAGACGAAAAAATAACCGCTAAAAAGCGGTTAGATTTTCTAATGTGGTGCCGACAGCGAGATTTGAACTCGCACAGCCTACGGCCACTACCCCCTCAAGATAGCGTGTCTACCAATTCCACCATGTCGGCATAAATCAAATTGTCTTACTGCTGCTGAGGATTTGGTGCAACAGGAGTTGTATTGTTTTGTGCAGGCGTTGCAGGCTTAGGAGCTTGCTGGGTCTGCTTCACATCGCTGAAGTCTAAACCGTGCTTACTGGAGTGGGTGTGAATATACACCATCGCCATACAGGTCGCAAAGAAAAATGTTGCGGCAATGGCAGTCGAGCGGCTGAGGAAGTTGGCATTACCGGCAGAACCGAATACGCCTTGCGCGCTACCGCTGCCGGAACCGAACGTTGCGCCGGCATCCGCGCCTTTACCGTGTTGCAGCAATACTAACACGATTACGGCTAAAGCGGAAATAATATTAATGATCCAGATAAGGGTTTTAAAGGCTTCCATATGTTTTCTACGAGGCTTGTGCTGCGTTGATGATGGCGGTAAAGGAGTCATATGATAATGACGCGCCACCAACCAATGCGCCGTCTACATGAGGTACT
>NZ_JBQCWZ010000213.1:0-1912 GCF_051956895.1 Neisseria sp. P0021.S006 | reverse complement strand
GCAAAGTCAGCATAACCGCCGTACCTTGCCCAATCTGCGATGTAATGGCCAATTCTGCGTTAATCCGTTGGGCCCGTTCCTGCATAATGCCCAAGCCGACATGTTCGCCTGAAGGCCGGTTTGATAGGTGTTCTTTATTAAAGCCTGCGCCGTCGTCACGAATCGTCATGACAAAATCGCCGTGGTTGGCAATTTCGACGCTGACATGTTGCGCACGCGCGTGCTTCCGAATATTGGACAGGCTTTCCTGCAAGATGAAGATGATCTGCAAATGCTCATCATAATTCAAAGCCTGCCCGTCGTCCTGCCATTTTAAATCAACTGGAATACCGGTTTGTCGTTCAAAACGCGCCAGCAGCGATTCTACCGCTTCAGGAAAATCTTTATTACTGATTTTGGTGCGGAAATTCATTAAAAGTTCGCGTACGTCCTCGTAGCATTCCTGCACGCCGTCTTTGATGAAGCCGATATTTTCTTCGGCCTGCTCACGTTGGTCTGAGGCAAACGCACTTTCCAGCATTTGTACCTGCAAATTCAAAAAGGTTAAAGCTTGCGCGATGCTGTCATGCAAACCTTGTGCAATCAAGTTACGCTCCTGCAAGACTGCAAGCAGGCGGCGCTCTTGTTCCATGCGGTTGTTGGCGATGGAAATGCCCAGCTGTCCGCTTAAAGTATGCAGCAGTTTTTCGTCTTGCTCATCAGGCATATGGCCGTCTGAAAAATATAGGGTTAGTACGCCAAGCTGTTCATCTTGATAAACGATTGGAAATTCTACACGATTTCCTTCTTCGGTTTCACCGACGCTTGCCGCCAAATCAGAACGTTTCCGCTCCTCATCGGAAAGATATACCGTACCACCTAAGGCGGAAAACGCCGGCAGAATCTGAGTTAAAAATTCTTCTGCCGCCTGTTGGGGCGTAAAAGTTTGGTGCAGATTGCGCGTGGTTTGGTAGAGCAGGGTCAAATCACGGTTTTGCCGCGCCAAGTCTTGGGTTTGTTTGGCAACTTGTCCTTCCAAGTCTGTATAAAGCGTATGCAGACGGCGGCTCATTTGGTTGAAACCCTTGCTTACTTGGGCAAACTCACGGATCTGGTCTGTCTCGATTTGAACGCCGAAATGCCCTTTGCTGATGGTTTCTACGCCATCACGCAGTTTTTCCAAGGGCCGGATAATCCATGAATAATGCCAAACAATCATCAAGCCTGCAGCCACAACAATCATCAGCATCATGGCCATTTGGAAGCGGCGCAGCCACAAGGTATTTTGCTCGTTGGCATTTTCCATCGCCTGTAAAAATAGCTCGATGTTGCCGGCAAAACGGTACAGGCCGATTTGGGTCGGACGCTCGTAATGTTGCAAAGACGGCTTGATGTTGGATTCCCAATCAATCAACAGCATCGATTGAATCAAGTCATAAGCCAACGGCGTTTGAGATGGAATCAGCGGATGAATGGCATCACTTTGCGTCACATTGGCCAGCGTACGCTCAAATTCTTTGATTTGGTTGTCAATTTGCGCATTGGGTGTACGGACGCTTGCCATATAAGCCAAACGATACACCTGCATTTTCAAACTGCCTGCATCTTCAATCGTTTTGGCCGCGCTTTCCAAACGCCAAGAAAGCAGCAGGGTAAAGACAATCGACAAAAACGCCGAACTGACCCATAAAAAAGTCAGCAGTTTTAAACGCGAAGACAGGCTCAGGCCGTCTGAAGATCCGGAGAATAAACGCATAAAGCACGCAGGGGAACTAATCCGATAATCTTATAAAAATATCATTCTTTCGGCCTATAAACAACCTGTCTAAAATAATTGTGTGGTTATGATAAGAAAAAACAGGGGTTTAATGTAAAATCATGTTATGATAAAATTCATCTCAAGTGAATTTAATCATAAAAATAAGGTTTCAGA
>NZ_JBQCWZ010000212.1:0-1912 GCF_051956895.1 Neisseria sp. P0021.S006 | reverse complement strand
CCAACGGTATCTTGCACGTTTCTGCCAAAGACAAAGGCACCGGCAAAGCGGCCAACATTACCATCCAAGGTTCTTCAGGTTTGAGCGAAGAAGAAATCGAACGCATGGTGAAAGATGCCGAAGCCAACGCTGAAGAAGATAAAAAACTGACTGAATTGGTCGCTTCCCGCAACCAAGCTGAAGCCCTGATTCACTCTGTGAAAAAATCTCTGACTGACTACGGCGATAAACTCGACGCTGCTGAGAAAGAAAAAATCGAAGCTGCGTTGAAAGAAGCTGAAGAAGCGGTTAAAGGCGACGACAAAGCCGCTATCGATGCCAAAGCCGAAGCTTTGGGTACAGCCAGCCAAAAATTGGGCGAAATGGTTTACGCTCAAGCGCAAGCCGAAGCCCAAGCCCAAGCAGGCGAGGGCGCACAAGCCGAGTCTTCCGCTAAGAAAGACGACGACATCGTAGATGCCGACTTTGAAGAAGTAAAAGACGACAAAAAATAATTGATGCCGTCTGAAAAAAAAGCGCGAATCGAAAGGTTCGCGCTTTTTATTTGAATTATTCATAGTAAAAGGTCATCTGAAAGCTTTTCAGACGACCTTGGTTTTAGAAATCTTGACAGACAGGAAAAAGATATAACCCATTGAAAAGACAAGGTTGGGCTAATCTGTTTGTACCTATTCTGGAAGCGATTTTTTCTTTTTGGATTTTATGTATTTCAAGAACATCAGTTCAACCAGGGTACACATAATTAACACTTCGACCCAGTCGGGAAGAAAACGGTCTACTCCAAAGAAATACTTCGGATTGATGATAAGGCTTAAAATCAAGTTCGCAAGGAAAACAGTAAAGCTGGCCGCAAAGCACATAATCAGCAATGCCTTCCAGTATTGTTTGCTGAAACTTGCGAGCAACTTCAGGTTTTTCTTATAATTTTCCCAAAAATTTTTCATGCCCTTATCCTTCTTATAAAGTTTGGGATTGTTCCGTATTTAATTTGAAGAAGAATCTTTCGAAGAAGCATCTTTCTGTTTGTACTGAATATATTTCAGGAATGTCCATATCATCAAGCTTACTGCGACGAGGCTTTCGATAATTTCTGAAAGGAAATATTCTTCCCCTAAAAAATATTTCGGATTGATCACATAGAGACTCAAGATAGTGTTCACCCCGATGACAATAAAGTTTACAGCGAAGCTGATGACCAGTAGGACCTTCCAATATTTTTTGGCAAAAGTTGCGAGCAACTGCAAGTTTTTCTTATAATTTTCCCAAAAATTTTTCATGCCGTTATCCTTCAGTATTGTTGATAAAGAATCCGTATCCCGTAAATATTTTCGGGATACGGAGTTTGATCGGCAATGATTTAATAGCCAAACGATCTTCTGGCGACAAACGAACCTAATCTGCCTCCTAAAACTCTACCTACGTTGGCTCCGATAGCACCACCGGCAGCCATACCGCCCGGTCCCGCAATCGCGCCTAACGCCATTCCGGTAAAGCCGCCGGCAAAAGCACCTGCTCCGGCACCAACCCAGCGGCCGGCTCCTGAAACCGCGCTTCGACTGAAATTAAAACCGCCGGAAACTTGTTGTAAATCATCCATGTTTAGTGTTTGCATATTAGCACTCCAAAATGAAAAATGGGGTGAAAAATAGCAAGCGTTTTCATCCGTTTGCTGTTGTATTGACAGTGCAAGTATGTAGTAGTTTTTTTGAAATTATTTTTTAAGTTATATTAAAAAATGAAAACATAACGGATAGTCAAGAAATGATTAAATTTAAATTGGTTATATCATCAAGACAGCAAGACAATATTAAAAACAAGCTTCCAAGTTGCGATAAAAGGTCGTCTGAAAACTTTTCAGACGGCCTTCGGTTTATCTGTCAAATAGCGCTTTGCCGTTTTTCTTGTGCCAAAC
>NZ_JBQCWZ010000211.1:0-1912 GCF_051956895.1 Neisseria sp. P0021.S006 | reverse complement strand
ATACAGGAATGGCTGAACGCTTTGCCTGTCAGTGAAGAAATCATCAAATCGGCTTTGATGTCGATGGTGATGATTGTGGCCGTCATTGCCGGGCGCAGCATTTTGCTCTCGGCTCATTTTCGCAGCCATCCGGATTTGAGCATCGAAAACAAACGCCGTTCGCTGGTGGTCAGTCGCAACATCACCATGCTGCTGCTCTTGTTCGGGCTGGCGATGATTTGGGCGGCGCAGATTCAAACTTTGGCGTTGTCGATGTTTGCGGTAGCTGCGGCAATTGTGGTGGCGACCAAAGAATTGATTATGTGTTTGTCCGGCAGCATCCTGCGCTCGGTAACCAAACAATATTCCATCGGCGACTACATCGAAATCAACGGCCTGCGCGGACGGGTGGTCGATATCAATATGCTGAACACGCTGATGATGCAAATCGGCCCCAATCCGTTGATTGGCCAGCTTTCCGGCAAAACACTCTCGTTTCCCAACAGCCTGCTTCTGAGCCACACCGTGCGCCGCGACAATATTTTGGGCGATTATGTAATTCATACGGTGGAAATTCCCGTACCGATTCATTTGGATTCGGACGAAATCATCGGCCGTCTGAAAGATGTTCTTGAGCCATTGTGCGAGCCTTATGTCCCTGCCATCAAGCAGCATTTGGAAAACGTGCAAACCCAAAAATTGTTTATCACGCCCGCCGCCCAGCCGCGTGTATCCCGTGTGCCACATGATGACAAGGTGTATAACATCATCGTGCGCTTTGCCTCGCCCGTAGCCAAACGCTTGGAAATCCAACAGGCGGTTTTGGACGAATTCTTACGCACGCAATGCCAATTAATCAATAAATTAAAATAGTCCAGTTTATATATACTATCAAATCACTTACAATACCCAAATTTATAATCAACAATAAGGAAAACTCATGTTGCCCGAATCAGCCCTTGCCGAAATGTACCCTGTAATCATGACCCCCAGCCATGACGGCAAATATTTCCACAACTACACCCTCTCACTTCTGAACATCGTCCACACCAATGCCGCACACGGCCTACCGCTTCAAGTGATGATGCAGCGCGGCGAAAGCCTGATTACGCGCGCGCGCAACAACTGCGTGGCCACATTCTTAGAAAACAAAGAATGGACGCATTTATTTTGGATTGACTCCGACATCGGCTTCTCTCCCGATTCATTCTACCGTCTGCTTTTGGCCGACAAAGACGTTGTGGCAGGCATTTACCCGCTCAAACGCGACAACTGGCCTGAAGAAGGTGTTCCGGCCGGCACGACTCAAGCCGACTTCGAGCGCATGTACACTTCTTATACCGTCAACACCAGCGAAAAAAATGAAAACGGTGAAATCGTACTGAAAGTCGATGAAGACGGTTTTATGAAAGTCCATGACGCGCCAACCGGCTTTATGGTTATCAAGCGCAGCGTATTTGAAAAAATGATGGCAGCCTACCCCGAGTTGAACTACATCTCCGACAGTGACTACAACAGAGAAGACAAAGGCCTACACTACCGCTTCTTCGACTGCATGGTTGATCCGAAAAGCAAACGCTACCTGTCCGAAGATTACACCTTCTGCCACCTCTGGCGTCAAATCGGCGGCGAAGTGTACGTCGATGTACAATCCAACCTGACCCACCAAGGTGCAAAAGTGTATCGCGGCTCGTTTGCCGAATCCCTGCAAACCAATGTTGCCAATGCCGTATTTGCCCCGAAAGGCACACCAATGCGCCTCGAACTGGCTGCGCCATTGCACGCCAATCCGCGCGGCGCAGAATAAAATTGGCCGACAGGCAGACAAGACACTTTAATTCTATCTGTCTGCCACCATATAACGCCTATCGTTTTCTTTTCAGACGGCCACAAGGCCGTCTGAATCCATCTTATTCAGGAGAAACCATATGAG
>NZ_JBQCWZ010000210.1:0-1914 GCF_051956895.1 Neisseria sp. P0021.S006 | reverse complement strand
TCATCGTTCGCAAAATCTCTAGCGGCGAAGGTGTAGAACGTACTTTCCAACTGTACTCTCCTACCGTAGAAAAAATCGAAGTTAAACGCCGTGGTGACGTACGTCGCGCCAAACTGTACTACTTGCGTGGCCTGACCGGTAAAGCGGCCCGCATTAAAGAAAAATTGCCTGCTCGCAAAGGTTAATCGCTTTCTTCAAAAACCCACTTCAATGAAGTGGGTTTTTTGTTTTTATACAAGATCTCCTCGTCTTTCTTACACAATCCTGTAAGCCAATCACAATTCCCATCTCACGCATAAACTTAAACAGAATCATAACCCCCTACTTTTGACCTCTATAAAAAAGGCCGTCTGAAACAAAAGATTCAGACGGCCTTGAATTACATCGGGCGGTTATTTAAACCATCCTGCTAATGCTGGAATACGTGATAATAACAGTGTATCCAAAATCCAAATAACAGCGATTGCGGCAATAGCCGTCGGGAAAATCACAGCCAAAATAAGAAGTGGCACAGCCATTGCCCACCATACCGGCAATTTGATTTTCTGTGCAGGAGGAACCAAACCACGTGCTTCCGAAGGACGGCGCTTCCACCACATCACACAGCCGCTGACACAGATAAAGATAATCGCCAGACAGAACAAGACATTTGCCAATACGCTCCACCAGCCCAGTGTACCCATATGCAAAGCAATACTTGCTGCCATGAATTTACCAAACCAGTTGTAATCATCGAAATGAATATCAGCCAGGACTTTGCCGCTGTATTGATCGATGTGTACCGTACGATCCGCAGTCGGACTAATCATATCGTAGCTCATTGAGTCTTGCGACAGCGTCCATACGCCGGTTTCGCCTTTAGGTAGGTTCAACTGATAGCGGCCTTTGAAGCCAATTTCGCGCGCAAAGCGGTCAACCGTTTCCAACGTCATCGGTTCACTTGGATTAATGCCGTTTTCGCCCAGTGTCGTACCGGAAACCGGCATAGGCGTCAGCTCTAAAATCCACGGCACTTCTTTGGATTTGCCATCATTCAACACATCGCCATGGGTTGGCACGGAAGATACCGGATTAGGCTCCACACCCCATTTGCCGGCTGGGAATTGGCTCCATGCCTGCACAGCCTTACCACCCCAAATACCTGCCCAAGCAATACCAGACAAACAGAACAGCAGCAAAATCAAAGAAACCCAAGAGCCAACCGCACCGTGCAGGTTGCGCCACCAAGAACGGCCTTTGCCTGCTTTAGGTAAAAGGACGGCCTTCAGACTACGCTGTTTTACCCACCACAAATAAATACCGGTCACAATCATGATGATGGTTAGCGATGCAGCAGTTTCCAACAGGTAGTCACCAGTCGCACCCATCATCATATCGCCATGGATTTCGTCCATCGTGTGATACCAGCCTTGACCGCGCGGTATCGTATTCACGACTTTTGCCGTATAAGGATCAACGGCAACCATAGTGGCTTTATCGTCGTTGTTCACACGAAATACGGCCACCATATCATCTGCGCGCGGCGCAATATATTGCACCACAGAAGCAGTTTCCGGATTCACAAACTGTCTGGCGGCTTCAGCTTGAGCCGACAAAGGCTGCACCACTGCTTGCGGCGTAACATGTATCCGCTCGCCTTCTTTACCGGTGATATTGGCAAATAGCAGCATTCCCAACCCTGTAACAGCCAGCAGAGTTAAAAACGGCGCGACCAAAAGTCCGGCATAAAAATGCCATCGCCAAACAGTCAAATAACGGCGGTTAGCCTGTTGTTCATTTTGGGAAGTTGGTTTTGTTTCCATATATTCTCTTTATATAATTAAAGCAGACTAATCCTTAAGGATTATTAGCAAGCATTCTAATCAAAACCATTCATTTACGAAACCGTTTTTCAAGCGTAGCTTTGAAATACTT
>NZ_JBQCWZ010000209.1:0-1916 GCF_051956895.1 Neisseria sp. P0021.S006 | reverse complement strand
CTGAATTGGGGCGGTCGGACAGATACACCGCGCCTGCGCCGTCAGACAGCATCCAGCGCAAAAAGTCTTTTTCAAACCCGATTTCGGGGGACGCGTTTTCCAGTTTTTTATGGTCGGTTTCACTTTGAAACACTTCGCCGCGCATGACCGCCGAGGCGTTTTCGGAAGCAACGGAAACCGCATGTGCGTGTTCGCCGGTACGCACGGCGTTGTAGGCGTGTTTCATCGCCGCCATGCCTGCCGCGCATACGCCTGCCATGCTGAACACTTCGCAAGGCGGCATATCCAGTAAACCGTGCACCATCACGCCGTGTCCGGGCATGGTTTGGTCGGGATAGGAAGTGGCGCAGGCCAGGCTGCCGATGGCTTCTGCTGGAACTCCTTGGGCAAACAGTCCGTTGACCGCTTCGGCAGCCAATTCGGCATTGGTGTGCGTCGTGCGGCGGCTTTCGGGGTCGATGGCGTAATGGCGCGACAAAATGCCGTTGGAACGCAAAATCATACGGCGCACGCGTGAAGGCACATCGCCTGCCATGCCGAGGATGGCTTCCATTTCGTCATTACCGACGGGGGCATTGGGCAAGAAGGCAGAAACGCGGTTGAGATAAACGTCTTTGAGTGTGTTATTCGATGTCATGATGTGTTTGTCAAAATAATCAACCGATAAACCGCGCCGCGTAGTCGCAGCTTGCAGTCAACGGGATGTGGTGTGTTTCAGCGTATTCCATCAGCGCGCTTACCAGCAGTTTGGCAATGCCGCGATGACGGAAGTTGGGCGAGACCACGGTATGGTTTATGTCCCAGCCGCCGTTGTGTTCGGTATAGCTGATGTAGCCTGCTTCCAAACCGTCAATATCGATTTGAAAGCGACGGCGTTCGGGGTAGTGGATAACTTCGGGCATGATGGATTCCTAGTTTGAGGCCGTCTGAAACGTATCATCTTCCTGACGGTTGTTCATAATAGTCCGCCAGTTTTTTCAGACGGCCTTTGAGCAGCGGATGCAGCAGTTTTTTTAAAATCACGCTGACGGGCAAAACCACCAAAATCATCGCCAATAAAAAGACGATGTAGAAGCACAACAAGGCACGGCGCAAGAGCGGAGAAATACGGCCTGCCGCCATCAAAAGCTTGCCCCAGATGAAGAAGCTGCGGCCGGCGGTACGTTCGCTGAAAATCAGTTTTTCATTCACTGTCACCGCGCCCATGTTTTGAAACAGGGTTTCGTCCAAAGGCTGTTGGTTTAATAGTGTATCGCGCAATTTCGTACCAAACCGCGCCGCATCCGCCAATTCTTCTTCAGCAATGCCGGCGGAGGGCAGGGAGCGGAAATAGCGCTTGTCGCCGGTCAGCATCCATGCGGGCGTGGTAATGAAACTTGCCGCGCTGTTGCAGGCATCGATTTTTACGATGTTGCCGATGAGTTTGGCGCCGTTTTGTTTTAGCAAAGATTTCATTTTTTCCTGCGCGCCCAGCCACATATTGCGGCAGCCGATAAGCGTGATGACCGGTTTGCCGTCCAGCAGCCGGCGCGTTTCTTCGCGTTGTAAAAAGGCGGTCATCGGTTGCGAAGGAGAGAGGAACCAAACAGTGTAGGCAATGACCACCACATCGTAATCTTCGGATGGGATTTGCGGCGGCAGAATCGGGGCGGGTTTTAAATGGACGGTTTCAGGAAAGGTATCGAAAAAACGCCAAAACGGCCACGGAAACGGAAATGCCTGCTCCGGTACGATATTGACGCAATCGACCTGTACGCCGGCTGTTTGCAACGGCGCGGCAAAATTTCGCGCCAGGCTGGAGAGCTGTCCCGTTTGCGAGTAATGCACAATCAGCACTTTTTTCATTATCTTCCCTGCAATGAGTAAGTTATGGTTGGTTTGGACGGTATTATATAGTAAACCGACCGGCCTTGAAC
>NZ_JBQCWZ010000208.1:0-1916 GCF_051956895.1 Neisseria sp. P0021.S006 | reverse complement strand
AATAAGAATACAGATGACAGAAATATTTTATTTTTAGGATATAAAAAAGATGCCTCCTGTCATGAAAATATCTATACCTATTCATGCATTGATAATGAATATGGCTATGGAAACCAAGTTGTTGCATTTGGAATAAGTGCAAATGGCGATTATATTTGTTTTGATTACCGTAAGAATTCAAGTAATCCATCCATCGTACTTATGTATCATGATGAATTTTACGAAGATGAACTAGGTAATACCAAGATGATTACAGTTCCCATCACACCTGATTTTGATAGTTTTATAGATAAACTTTATCAAGATGTAGATTAACTGGCACTACTAACCAGCATAGCCTGTGTAACCAACCAAAAAAGTGAAATGGTAGGATGTGCATTCATGCACACGCGGTTTTGGTTTCGCTGAACTCCGTTTCAGGCTGCCTTAAAACCACTTACCTTTCCTTTTTACTTTAACTAATCGTAACTCTAAACTATGCCCACTCCCCCCTAAACATTCTCTCACCCAAGCTCTATCCCAGTGAGCCATATAACGAAAGCGAAGCACCCGGTGCTATCACTTGGTTGTGGTATTAATCCCATGCACCGCCAAGTGCCTATTGCCTGTGTAAAAAAAGAAAATCAACTCACCGAAAAAAACAAGCAAGAAGAATTAAGCACATGACAAAAAACCGTGTATATCCTTGCCCAAGCGGTATTTAGAAGCAGCGGTTGCAGCAGCAGAAGTCAGCATTTCCATAACCTACGGCGAACAGCAAAACCGACAAACCACCCAAGTTCAAGTAAATCAAGCCCAAGCCAGCCAAATTCAAGCAGGCGGTAAAACTACCCTTATTGCCGGAGGTGCAGGCGAACAATCCAATATCAACATCACAGGATCGGATGTTTCAGGTAAAGCAGGAACCGGCCTGATTGCCGATAACGACATCACACTCCAATCCGCCGAACAAAGCAGCAGCGAACGCAGCAACAACAAAAGCAGCGGCTGGATAGAGATACAGATGCGGCAAACCCAGTTCGCGTGCTTTATCCAGACAAAACGAAACCAGCTGCCTGCCTACGCCCAAACCGCGAAATTGCGGCAAAACGAACACATCACCCAGCCAATATTCGTATTCGGGAAAACACGCCATATCAAACCGCTTTAATGCCGCCGAACCCATCAGCCGCCCTTCGTTATCGACAGCCGCAAACGCCAGCGGCAAGTCATCCCCATTAAGGCACTGTGCGTAATACACACGGATTTTGTCCAGAGACGACCACGGCGCAAAATCGTGCCATTCCTCAAATAGCGTGAGTGATAAAGGCTCGACAAATTCAGGCTTCAGACGGCATATGTTCATATCGGGTCCTCTTGTTGTACCGCGTAGGGATTATTTTCACAGTATAGGCCGTCTGAAAGGTTAACACATCTTAAAAAATCAGCGTAAAACACGATAAACCCGCCGCCAGCCCCATTCAAATCACTTATAATTCTGCCCATACCGCACACAAACAAAAGAAGAACACCATGGCCAAGAAATTTCCCATTTTCCCGAAAAATCCCGAGCGTATCTGCTGGGGTTGCGACAAATACTGCAAAGAAGACGATCTGCAATGCGGCAACGGTTGCGAGCGCATCCAACATCCCATCGAATTGGACGGCCGCGACTGGTATAAAAAAGGCGACTGGAGCAATTTGTTGAGCGAAGAGCAGCAAATCGAACTTGGACTGAAAGAAGCACCCAAGCCGGCCAAACCGCATATCAAGCTGCCTTTAAAAAACAAAACGGCTTAAACGGTATGCCGTAAACAAACGAAATAAAAAGGCCGTCTGAAACCTGAAAAACAGGGTTTCAGACGGCCTTTGCGTTGTCGGATTATGCCTTCACATAATGCACAAACGCGTATTCGATGCCTTTGGCGGAAACATGG
>NZ_JBQCWZ010000207.1:0-1925 GCF_051956895.1 Neisseria sp. P0021.S006 | reverse complement strand
CTAAAGAGCAAGTTGGTCCGAAAACCGAGCCGATTATGGACGAAGTTTTGGACTACGACACTGTCTTTGAGCGCATGGACAAATTCATGGATTGGTTGGCAACCCAATACGTTACCGCGCTGAACATCATTCACTACATGCACGACAAATACAGCTACGAAGCTGCATTGATGGCATTGCATGACCGTGATGTGATCCGTACGATGGCTTGCGGTATTGCCGGTCTGTCTGTGGCTGCCGACTCTTTGTCTGCCATTAAATACGCCAAAGTAAAACCGATTCGTGATGAAAATGGCATTGCCGTTGACTTCGAAATTGAAGGCGAATACCCACAATTTGGTAACAACGACGACCGTGTGGACGACATCGCCTGCGACTTGGTGGAACGCTTCATGAAAAAAGTGGCTACCCACAAAACTTACCGCAATGCCACTCCGACTCAGTCTGTGTTGACCATTACTTCCAACGTTGTTTACGGTAAGAAAACCGGTAATACTCCAGACGGCCGCCGTGCAGGCGCTCCGTTTGGTCCGGGTGCAAACCCAATGCACGGCCGTGACGTCAACGGTGCAGTCGCTTCATTGACTTCCGTAGCCAAACTGCCATTTGAGTTTGCCAAAGACGGTATTTCCTATACCTTCTCCATTATTCCTGGCGCGTTGGGTAAAGACGAGCATTCTCGCGAACGTAACCTTGCCGGTTTGATGGACGGTTATTTCCACCATGAAGACGGTATTTTGGAAGGCGGTCAACACTTGAACGTCAACGTATTGAATCGCGAGACTTTGGAAGATGCGATGCACCATCCGGAGAAATATCCGCAGTTGACCATTCGTGTGTCCGGTTATGCGGTTCGCTTCAACTCGCTGACCCGCGAACAACAGCTTGACGTGATTACCCGTACATTCACAGAAACCATGTAATTCGGGTGGAAAAACAAACCGGAAGCTAAATTTGCATTTGGTTTGTTTTGAAACAAAGCTCCAAGGCCGTCTGAAATGTTCAGACGGCCTTTATTATCGTACAATCCACATAAGCAAAAACATTTTTGAGCCGAACACTATGTCCACGACTTTTGCCATTATCCCCGAGCCGGAACTGAAAAACCTTGGCCACCGTCACTATAACGGCAAAGGCATTATTCATTCTATTGAATCTTGCGGCGCTGTCGATGGTCCGGGTTTGCGCTACGTGCTCTTTTTGCAAGGTTGCCTGATGCGCTGCCTGTATTGCCATAATCGCGATACTTGGGATTTGCATACCGAGCAGGCGCAGGAATTGGATGTGGCAACCGTGATGAAGCAGGTTATGACCTATCGCCATTATTTACGCGCGACAGGAGGAGGCGTAACGGCAACCGGCGGCGAGCCGTTATTGCAATATGAATTTGTGCGCGATTGGTTTACGGCCTGTCGGGAACACGATATCCATACCTGTCTCGACAGCAATGGCTATGCTTTGCACTATGACTCGATTTTGGATGATTTGCTCGATCATACCAATTTAGTCATGCTCGACTTAAAACAAATCGATCCTGAAATTCATAAAGTGCTTGTCGGTATCCCTAATACCAAAACGCTGAAATTCGCGCGCTATCTTGCCGAACGCAATCAGCCGACGCGTGTACGTTATGTGGTTGTTCCAGGCTACACTGATGATGAGCGTTCAGCGCATTTATTGGGCGAGTTTATCGGTGATATGGATAATGTCGAAATGGTCGAGCTTTTGCCGTATCACGAATTGGGCGCCCACAAATGGGCTTTGTGCGGCGACGAATACAAATTAAAAGGCGTACATCCGCCGCCTAAAGAAACCATTTTGAAAATCAAAGAAATATTAGAGAGTTACGGAAAAAACATTATTTATTAAAACAAAAAAAGGCCGTCTGAAACGAAATAATCAGTTTCAGACGGCCTTTTCATGAT
>NZ_JBQCWZ010000206.1:0-1934 GCF_051956895.1 Neisseria sp. P0021.S006 | reverse complement strand
AGACGTTGCTGTAATAGTTGGTGATGACGGGACCGTTTTGACTGCATTCAAAAGGCCGTCTGAAAACATTTAAACCCTGTTTTCAGACGGCCTTTTTGTCCCAATCTATCTAAAAAATGCTAAGATTATCGCCTGAATTTATCCAGCAGAAACATCATGAATCCATTATTGAACCACCTCAAACCCTATCCTTTTGCCCGCTTGCGTGAAGCCATGCAAGGCATTGACGCACCCGCAGGCGTAACCCCCATCCATCTGCAAATCGGCGAGCCGAAACACCCGACGCCCAAAGTCATCACCGATGCACTGACCGCCTCCCTGCACGAATTGGAAAAATATCCGCTGACCGCAGGCCTGCCCGAACTGCGCCAAGCCTGCGCCGAATGGGTTGCCCGCCGTTATGATGGTTTAAGCCTCAATCCCGACAATGAAATCCTGCCCGTATTGGGCAGCCGGGAAGCATTGTTTTCCTTTATCCAAACCGTTTTGAATCCGGCTTCAGACGACCCCAAACCGGTCGTTATCAGTCCCAATCCTTTCTATCAAATTTACGAAGGCGCGACTATATTGGGCGGCGGCGAAATCCATTTTGCCAACTGCCCGGCACCCAGCTTCAACCCCGATTGGAGCAGCCTGCCCGAAGACGTGTGGCAGCGTACCAAAGTCCTGATTGTCTGCTCGCCCAACAACCCGAGCGGCAGCGTCCTGCAATTAGAAGACTGGAAAGAAATTTTTGATTTGCAAGACAAATACGGCTTCGTTATTGCCTCTGACGAATGCTATTCCGAAATTTATTTTGACGACGACAAACCGATCGGCGGCTTACAGGCTGCGGCGCAATTAGGTCGCGGAACGCACAACATCGTGATGTTTACCAGCCTGTCCAAACGCTCCAATGTCCCCGGTTTGCGTTCCGGCTTTGTCGCAGGCGATGCCGAGTTGCTCAAAAACTTCCTGCTCTACCGCACCTACCACGGCAGCGCGATGAGCATTCCTGTCCAACGTGCCAGCATTGCCGCTTGGAACGACGAAGAACACGTCATTGCCAACCGCCGCCTCTACCAAGAAAAATTCGACCGCGTCATTCCGATTTTGCAACAGGTATTCGATGTCAAACTGCCTGACGCATCGTTCTACATTTGGCTGAAAGTTCCCGACGGCGACGACTTGGCATTCACGCGCAACCTGTGGCAGAAAGCCGCCATCCAAGTGTTGCCCGGCCGCTTCCTTGCCCGCGATACCGAGCAAGGCAATCCGGGCGAAGGCTACGTCCGCATCGCTTTGGTTGCCGACGTGGAAAGCTGTGTCAAAGCGGCTGAAACCATTGTTTCGCTCTACCGCTGACGATTAAGCAAACAAAGGCCGTCTGAAACTTCAGACGGCCTTTTTATTAAATAATCGGATAATTTATATGGTGAAGTCCAGAAGGTAGAAATCTTCTTTACCTACGCCGCATTCAGGGCATTTCCAGTCGTCGGGGATGTCTTCGAACTTGGTACCTGCCGGCAGGCCGTGTTCGGGGTCGCCGACATCTTCATCATAAATCCAGCCGCAAGGGCCGCACATATATTGAGCCATTTGGTGTTCCTTCCATTTTGAAAGACCGTCTGAAACCATATTTCAGACGGCCTTTCGTGTGTCTTATTGTTGATATTTTGAATTTATTACGCTGCTTCCAAAACGGCGATTTCTTTGCGCAGGTGTTTGATGGCCGGTGTTACGATGGCGACGAACATGGCCTCGCGGACGCGGCGTTGCGCTGGGCTGCGCATCAGATAACCTTTCGCGCCTGCATGCAATGCGGCAGATTGAGTGGCGTTCAATGCCAATACGGCAGCCGCTTCACGCAGTTTCAAGGTTGCCAACGTATCGGGTTTATTGTTCCACGCATCATCGGCAAGACGTTCGGTTTCCGCCCATGCGCCGTCCAAAGC
>NZ_JBQCWZ010000205.1:0-1948 GCF_051956895.1 Neisseria sp. P0021.S006 | reverse complement strand
ATCCCTTACAATACGCCCCTAAAATTTTGAAAGAACACAAGAATCATGGAAGCCGAAGTAATCAACCAGCTTAACAACACCCTAAACGACCTGGAGAAGCGCAGCGAAGACATCCGCGTCTATATGGACTACCAAGGCAAAAAAGACCGCCTTGAAGAAGTCGTCGGCCTCTCCGAAGACCCGGAACTGTGGAACGACCCCAAACGCGCCCAAGAAATCGGCAAAGAGCGCAAAATCCTCGAAGGCATCGTGGTAACCCTCGACAACATCGCCACAGGCATCGAAGACAACCGTATGTTGATCGAAATGGCTGTTGAAGAAAACGACGAAGAAGGTTTCGCCGCCGTGCAGGAAGATGTGGCCGGTTTGGAAAAACAAATGGCCGACCTCGAATTCAAACGAATGTTCAACCAGCCTGCCGATCCGAACAACTGCTTTATCGACATTACCGCAGGCGCAGGCGGTACGGAAGCCGAAGACTGGGCAGGCATGCTGTTCCGCATGTACAGCCGTTACGCCGAGCGCAAAGGCTTCAAAATCGAAATCCTTGAGGAAGACGACGGCGAAATCGCAGGTATCAACCGCGCCACCATCCGCGTGGAAGGCGAATACGCCTACGGCTTGCTGCGTACCGAAACCGGCGTTCACCGCTTGGTGCGATACTCGCCGTTTGACTCCAACAACAAACGCCATACGTCTTTTTCATCCGTGTTCGTGTACCCCGAAATCGACGACTCCATCGAAATCGAAATCAACCCGGCCGATTTGCGTATCGACACCTATCGCGCATCCGGTGCCGGTGGTCAGCACATTAACAAAACCGACTCTGCCGTGCGTATTACCCACGAGCCGACAGGGATTGTAGTGCAATGTCAAAACGACCGCTCGCAACACGCCAACAAAGCTGCCGCGATGGAAATGTTGAAATCCAAACTGTACGAATTGGAAATGCGCAAACGCAACGAAGAGAAACAGGCGTTGGAAGAAGGCAAATCCGATGTGGGTTGGGGCAGCCAAATCCGCTCATACGTTTTGGACTCCTCACGCATCAAAGACTTGCGTACAGGCTACGAAGTCGGCAACACCAAAGCCGTATTGGACGGCGACTTGGACGGCTTCATCGAAGCCAGCCTGAAACAAGGTGTGTAAACCGTAAGAGATAAACAGGCCGTCTGAAAGGTTTCAGACGGCCTGTTTGTTGTTGAATATGGCAGTAACTATATCCACTCCGATGATTTATATTTCCAGCGGGTAAAAGGTTTTATCTATTTGAATAAGCTAAAGTCTTATCAGTCTAAATGGAATGCCGAACGCCGTAAATATATCCGTTTTCGGCCGCATGAAAAATACAATATAGCAAATCTAAAAATTAATAGGTTTTTGAATATGTAGGGCATGACGGAGATGGCCGCGATATGCTTGTTATGTAGCTATTGAGTTCTTTTTTAAATGCGAATATTAATCTTTCTGTAAGAATATGCTTTTTAATGTTTTGCAAATGCAAAGATTGACGGTAATATATGGCTTCCATAAAAATGATTGGTAGGTATAACAGGCCGTCTGAAGCCTGAGCCTGTCTAATATATAGGAGAACTCATAATGTCCGGTCAAAAGCCATCTTCTGCCGAGAAAACTTTCTTCGGCCATCCTTTGCAATTATCCACCCTATTCCACATTGAGCTGTGGGAACGCTTTTCCTTCTACGGTATGCAGGGCATCCTGCTGATTTATCTATATTACGCCGCGAATCAAGGCGGTTTGGGTATGGATAAGGCTTTGGCCGGCGGTATCGTTGGCGCATACGGCGGCAGCGTTTACCTGTCCACCATTCTCGGCGCATGGTTGGCCGACCGCATTTGGGGCGCGGAACGTACCCTGTTTATCGCCGGTATCGTCGTGATGACCGGCCATATTTTATTGGCGATTGTGCCGGGCTTAATGGGATTGC
>NZ_JBQCWZ010000204.1:0-1948 GCF_051956895.1 Neisseria sp. P0021.S006 | reverse complement strand
CTGGCTCATCAGAGTGGGCTGCTGGCTTCCGCCCCTGACCCGGTGTTCCGAATTACCATGCGGGGAGACCCGCCATAGAAGAAACGCATTATAGCGGTTTTACAGAAAAACTCAAGCGATAAAATCTCTCAGGCCGTCTGAAAACCATTTACACGACAAGATTGTAAACAATATTGCCTAGTTGCAAATCATTCCCATTGAAATGTTTATCGTCTTTTCCGTTGAAAAATATCGAAAATTACACTACATTAACACTTTACGCCATCAAGAAGAAATTGCATTTTTCAGACGGCCTTTAATATAAAAACACATCCATCAACGGAACACAACCATGACCACGACTACTGCCCCTCAGCGTATTCGAGAAATTCCCTATAACTATACTTCTTATACCGACCGCGAAATCGTCATCCGACTGTTGGGCGACGAAGCGTGGCAAATCCTGCAAGACCTGCGCGGTCAACGCAAAACAGGACGTTCGGCACGAATGCTGTTTGAAGTATTGGGCGATATTTGGGTGGTCGTGCGCAATCCGTATCTGGTCGATGACTTGTTGGAGCACCCGAAACGCCGCGCCGCGCTGGTGCGGGAAATGCGCCACCGTTTAAACGAAATCCGCAAGCGCCGCGACGACAATCAGCAAGTGGATGTCTTGGTTGCCGCAGCAGAAAAAGCAGTCGAACGTTTTGATAGCAGTTTTGATGAAACCATCCAAAAACGCCATCAGATTTTGGAACGTTTAAGCAAAATCACCAAGCCGCACAATATTATGTTCGACGGGCTGGCGCGGGTAACGCACGTTACTGATGCGACCGACTGGCGCGTGGAGTATCCGTTTGTCGTCGTCAATCCTGATACCGAGGCAGAGATCGCGCCTTTGGTGCGCGCCTTAATTGAGTTGGACTTGGTCATTATCCCACGCGGCGGCGGTACGGGTTATACCGGCGGCGCAGTACCTTTGGACGCAAACAGCGCAGTCATCAATACCGAAAAACTCGACAAGCATCGCGGCGTCGAATACGTTGAGCTGGCAGGCTTGGACGGCAGACATCCGATTATCCATTGCGGCGCAGGCGTGGTAACCCGACGAGTGGAAGAAACCGCGCATCAGGCAGGTTTGGTGTTCGCCGTTGATCCGACCTCCGCCGATGCGTCTTGCGTAGGCGGTAATGTGGCGATGAATGCAGGCGGTAAAAAAGCCGTGCTGTGGGGTACTGCCTTGGACAACCTCGCCTACTGGAACATGGTTAACCCTCAAGGCGAATGGTTGCGTATCGAACGCGTGCGCCACAATTTCGGCAAAATCCACGATGAAGAAACCGCCATATTTGACGTACATACGCTGGATTCAGACGGTCTCAATATCGTTAAAACCGAACGCTTGGAAATCCCTGGCCACAAATTCCGCAAAGTCGGTTTGGGCAAAGACGTTACCGACAAATTCTTAAGCGGCCTGCCCGGCGTGCAGAAAGAAGGCACAGACGGCATCATCACCAGCGTCGCCTTCGTATTGCATAAAATGCCGAAATACACGCGCACCGTGTGTATGGAGTTTTTCGGTACGGTCGCCACTGCCACGCCGTCCATCGTCGAAATCCGCGACTTCTTGCTTGCCCATGAAAGCGTACGACTGGCCGGTTTGGAACATTTAGACTGGCGTTACGTCCGTGCCGTCGGTTATGCCACCAAAGCGGCAGGCAAAGGCCGACCTAAAATGGTCTTGCTGGCAGACGTGGTTTCCGACGATGAAGCCGCCGTGCAGGCAGCCGCCGAACACATCTGCGAACTCGCCCGCGCCCGTGACGGAGAAGGCTTTATCGCCATATCTCCAGAAGCGCGCAAAACCTTCTGGCTTGACCGCAGCCGCACCGCCGCCATCGCCAAACATACCAACGCCTTTAAAATCAACGAAGACGTGGTAATCCCACTCGAAAGGCTCGGTGAGTAT
>NZ_JBQCWZ010000203.1:0-1953 GCF_051956895.1 Neisseria sp. P0021.S006 | reverse complement strand
AAAATATTTTATCCATTGGCAGGATTTTTGGTGCTTGAAGCAATGCGAACGCTACAACTACCGCATGAACCGCAACAGCCAACTCGACATTATCGAGCGGCAGGCCGGCGGCATCATTATCCGTGTCAACGGAAGCAAAGGCAGCAGCATCCGCTTAATGCCCGAAGGCGAAGACAGGCGCGCCATTACACTTTATTTATGGAAATAAAGCTGTTTTCAGACGGCATGAAGCACCAAAAAGCTGATAAAATACCGCCTCACCCCCCTACGGCAAGCTATCCAACATGACCAAACATCCGCAAACAGCAGCTAATACCCGCTATGCCTTTGCCAGCATTGCCGCCATGTTGGCCGCATTTTTACTGTTCGTTGCCGTGATGTTGCTGCCTTTGGGGCTAACGGCAGACACCCAAGTGAGCCTGATACGGCTTTCACTCTACGCAATTGTGCTGTTTGCTGTACTTGGCGGTATTTTTTCTGTACGCGTTGCCTATTTGCGTAAAAAGAACGGAGCATGACATGACCCAAGCCGATAAAATTCCACAAGAAATCCGCCTCCAAAAAGAACGGCGCGTACTGACTTTGGTCTATGTTGACGGTGCCAAGAGCCTTCCTGCCGAATACCTGCGCGTGTACTCGCCCAGCGCGGAAGTGCGCGGACACGGCCCCGGTCAGGATGTTTTGCAAACAGGCAAAGCCGAAGTCAGCATTACCGATTTAGACCCCGTCGGTCAATACGCATTGAAAATTACTTTTTCAGACGGCCACGACAGCGGCCTTTACGATTGGGACTATCTC
Source organism: Neisseria sp. P0021.S006 (assembly GCF_051956895.1). Classification (NCBI taxonomy): domain Bacteria; kingdom Pseudomonadati; phylum Pseudomonadota; class Betaproteobacteria; order Neisseriales; family Neisseriaceae; genus Neisseria; species Neisseria sp. P0021.S006. Next base: position 1,155 of record NZ_JBQCWZ010000203.1, on the reverse strand, counting down.
TACCGACTGGCGCACAATCAAGACGCGCTTTGGCAAGACTATCTCGACCGCCTCGAAAAAGCCGGCGCGTCCAGAATGCCAAGTGCAGAAGATTTAAAACACAAACACACACATTCCTGCGGTAGCGGCGGTTGCGGCGGAAAGGCCGTCTGAAAAAAGGCAAGACCGTAAGCTTGAATGACGGAAGGACCATTGACGGCAAAGCGTTCCTCTCCCCGCCCAAAAAAAGACGGGTAGTGGCTATCTTCGGCGATACCAAAGCCTGTCCGCGTGCAGCATGCTCCGTACAAAACGCAGACGTTTTGGTGTATAACCTTTTCCGCAGGCGATGAAGAGACAGTGGAACGAGTATTCCATTCGACCGTAGCCGATACAGCCAAGCTGGCTTTACAGGCCAATGTGAAACAACTTTACCTGACCCACATCAGCGCACGTTATACCGAAGAAGAACAACGCCTGATGCTGGAGCGGCAGGCACAAACTATATTTCCCGCGTCGAAAGTGGTTGGCGATTTCGACGTATTCGATACCTGAATCCGTATTATTTTAAGAAGGCAGACACTATGAGCGACCACAAAACCCATTTCGGCTTCACTACCGTTGACGAAGACGAAAAAGCAGGCAAAGTTGCCGAAGTCTTCCACTCCGTGGCAAAAAACTACGACATTATGAATGACGTAATGTCCGGCGGTCTGCACCGCGTTTGGAAACATTTCACAATCAATACCGCCCGTCTGAAAAAAGGCGACAAAGTATTGGACATCGCCGGCGGTACAGGTGATTTGTCCCGAGGCTGGGCAAAACGTGTGGGCAAAGAAGGCGAAGTTTGGCTGACAGACATCAACTCCTCCATGCTGACCGTCGGCCGCGACCGCCTGCTCAACGAAGGCATGATTCTGCCCGTATCATTGGCAGATGCTGAAAAATTGCCGTTCCCCGACAACTATTTCAATCTGGTTTCCGTCGCATTCGGCCTGCGCAACATGACGCACAAAGATGCCGCGCTGAAAGAAATGTACCGCGTATTAAAACCGGGCGGCACCCTGCTGGTGTTGGAATTCTCCAAAGTGTACAAACCTTTGGAAGGCGTGTACGACCTCTACTCTTTCAAACTGTTGCCGATTATGGGCAAACTGATTGCCAAAGATGCCGACA
>NZ_JBQCWZ010000202.1:0-1958 GCF_051956895.1 Neisseria sp. P0021.S006 | reverse complement strand
TTGGAAACAATGGTATTCAGACGGCAGTCCGAAAACTGAAATGATGATAAGCAATGACAAACCGACGGAGATCATCAGTTGGGATGAAAATGGCCGCGTTGTGTCTGAATTGAGTATTCGCAATGGCAAACGCAGCGGCATCATTTTGGATTGGTATGATGATGGTGCGAAGAAATCCGAGTTGGTTTATAAAGACGACCAGTTGGTGAAAAAAACTTTTTGGGATACGGACGGATACGTCCTCGAATAATTTTAATCATAAAAAACCGCAGGCTGAGCAGCTTGCGGTTTTTTATTACATACAGCCTTTGTTTTGGCACAGGGTAAATAACGGCGCGCCGCTTTCACGGATTTTTTTGCCGCCGTCCAAGTCGGTAAATTCCAAAATGGCAGCCGCTTCGATTACTTCGCCGCCCAGTTTTCGGATCAGCTCGACACCTGCCAGCATTGTGCCGCCGGTTGCCACCAAATCATCTACCAACAAAACGCGCGCGCCCGGCCTGATGGCGTCGGTATGGATTTCTACCGTTGCTTCACCATATTCCAAAGCGTAACTTTGAGAAACCGTATCAAACGGCAGTTTGCCTTTTTTGCGGATGGGGACAAAGCCGACGTTTAGCTGATAGGCCAAAGCCGCGCCAATAATGAAGCCGCGCGCATCCAAGCCCGCAACAACATCAACTTTTTGCCCCATATAGCGGTAAACCAGTAAATCGACCAGCAGGCGGAAATATTCTGCGCTTTGCAAAACGGGAGTGATGTCATGAAACAAAATCCCTTTTTGCGGCCAATTTTCAATTTTACGGATTTTGTCCGCCAAAGCTTCTACGCCCATTACTTCAGGATGAATCAACATCTCGACATTCCGAAATCAAAAAGTTTTTAACGCGATATTGTAGCGGTCATATGCGGACTTGCCAAATTAATCGATACAATAGCCAAATTTTGCAACATGCCGTCTGAAATTCCGAGAAACATTGTGTTGTGTTATAATTTACAGGTACATACCATCGACTAAACCACCATGCAAAATCATAAAAAAGGCAATATTTACATCATTTCTGCCGCTTCCGGCACAGGTAAAACGACCTTGGTGTCGCGCCTGTTGAAAAATCATGACGATATCCGTGTTTCCATTTCTCATACCACGCGCCAGCCGCGAGAGGGTGAGGAACATGGTGTACATTATCACTTTGTTCCCAAAGAAGAATTTGAATCATTGATTGAGCAAAGAGCCTTTTTGGAACACGCCAATGTGTTCGGCAATTATTACGGCACCAGCATTGCCGGCGTAAATTCGCTGAGCGAAGAGGGCTATGATGTAATTTTGGAAATCGATGTGCAAGGTGCGGCACAAGTGCGTAAATCGTTGCCTGAAGCCAGCAGCATTTTTATCCTGCCGCCTTCCTTTGAGGTATTGGCGCAACGTTTGATTGGCCGTGGTACAGACAGCGAAGAAGTTATTCAAACACGCCTTTCAAAAGCCCGTCATGAGATTGAGCAATCCGTTTTGTTCGATTACGTCGTCGTGAATGACGATTTGGATCGTGCCGAAGCCGATTTGTTCCACATTATTAAAGCAGGCCGTCTGAAAAAATCCTCTCAACAGGGATTTATCTCAAACCTGTTGGAAAATTCCTAAAAAACAGCGAAAATAACCGTTTATTTGAAACATAGAAAGAAAGCAAGCAAACATGGCCCGTATTACTACTGAAGACTGCACAGGTAAAATCCCTAACCACTTCGACCTTACCCTCGTTGCCGCCCGTCGCGCACGTCAATTAGAAAACGGCAATACGCCTTTGGTTGACGACATCCGCAACAACAAACCAACCGTTACCGCCCTGCGCGAAATCGCAGCCGGACAAATCGGAACCGAGCTGCTGACCCGCAATAAATAAACCAACCGGCAAACCGATAAAACCGCCGCGCGGACTGTATCGGTGCGATATCACAAC
>NZ_JBQCWZ010000201.1:0-1959 GCF_051956895.1 Neisseria sp. P0021.S006 | reverse complement strand
CTTCCAGTGTGGCCCATTCATGTCTGACGGAACAGGATTTGCCGTCGCCCAGATATTTGGTAAATGCCTGCTGTTTGTTTTTAACATGGCCTTCGCGAATGAGGAATTCGGCAATGTGGGTACGGCTGGCCATTTCTTTGTTGGCGGCCAATGCCAGCGCGCCTTCATACGAGCCTGTTATGCCTTTTTTCTCCAGTTTGGCCGCGATGGCTTCCAATCGTTTTAGACGGCCTTTGCGGACTTCGGCAAGCAGGTTTTGCAGGGCTTCGTTGTGTTCGTCAAAGTCCAAACCGACAATGTGGATGGTGCGGCCGCGCCAAGTGACGGATATTTCCACGCCGTTGACGAAGGGGAGGCCGAGGGTATCGGCTTCGGCACGTGCTTCGGCAAGTCCGCCGGTATGGTCGTGGTCGGTCAGGGCGAGCAGGGTGCAACCGTTTTGAAGGGCGAGTCGGACGACTTCGGTTGGGGAAAGCATGCCGTCTGAAACGGTTGAATGGCAGTGTAAATCAATCATGGTTTTGCTTTGAATTTTCTCAAAAAAGGCCGTCTGAACGTTTCAGACGGCCTTGATTTGTTAGAACAGAGAGTCCAGTTGTTGTCTGTTATTGTTGCCGGTATTGCTTGGCAGAACTGGGGTTTCGTCTAATTCTTCACGGGCTGGCGCATTGCCGCTCTCGGTACGGCGGCGGTTTTCATTCGGAACGGCACGATGGGCAGGACGCGGAGCAACGCCGCTGTTGTCCAAGGCCAGGTCGGAGCTGGTGGTCATGCGTTCGCGCATATACACTTCGCCGCCGTTTGTAACCACGCCTTCAGGTGCTTTCATCGGTTTGACGCTGGTGCCTTTCAGGGCGAAGCGCATGTATTCTACCCAAACCGGTACGGCGATTGTACCACCGTAACCTGCACGACCCATGCTGCGCGGTTTGTCAAAGCCGATATAGACGGCAGTCACAACGCTAGGGTTGAAGCCGACAAACCATGCGTCTTTGTTGTCGTTGGTGGTACCGGTTTTACCGGCGATGTCGGCGCGGCCGAGTGCGGCTGCACCGCGTGCGGTACCGACACGGACAACGTCTTGCATGATTTTGTACATGATGTAGGCGTTGCGCGGGTCAATGGCCTGAGGTGCGTTCTCACCGGCTACCAAAGGTTGCATTTGCGCTCTCAGACGGCCTTGGCTGTCGTAGATTTTGTCGATGACGTGGGCAGATACTTTGTAACCGCCGTTGGCAAAGACGCTGTAACCTTCTGCAATACGCAACGGTGTGGTTTCGCCTGTACCCAAAGCCATAGACAGGCTAGCAGGGATTTCAGACGGCTTGAAGCCGAAGCGTTGGATGTATTGTTGCGCGTAGCCGATGCCGATAGACATCAGGATGCGGATGGACACCATGTTTTTCGAAGCGGTCAAAGCCTGGCGCAGCGTGATGTAACCGGAATAGCGGCCGTCTGAATTTTTCGGGTTCCACACTTTGCCGTTTGCACCTTTGCCCGGCAGGGAAATCGGCGCATCGTTAATCATGGTGGAGGCAGTCATGCCTTTTGCCAAAGCGGCGGAATAAACAAACGGTTTAAACGTAGAGCCGGGTTGGCGCATGGCTTGAGTTGCGCGGTTGAAGGTTTTGCTGTGGTAGTCGTAGCCGCCGACCAATGCGCGGACTGCACCGGTTTTCGCATCTAAAGACACCAATGCGCCTTGCAGCAAAGGCTCTTGAACGACGGTAAAGGTATCGCCGCTGCCTTTAACGCGGATGACGGAGCCGCGGCGGATGCGGTCTTCGCCCATTTTTTCGTTGTTGACGGCACGGGCGGCAAAGCCTAAAGCGTGGCTGTTCAGCGTCACTTTACGTCCGCTTGGCAACTGAATCTGTACACCTTTACGGGAGGCTTCCAATACAACTGCAGGAATCATCTTATCGACGGTGTAAAGTGTAGAAAGATGTTGGCTGACGG
>NZ_JBQCWZ010000200.1:0-1962 GCF_051956895.1 Neisseria sp. P0021.S006 | reverse complement strand
CCGACCTGAAATATCAGGAAATCGCCCGTACCTTAGGCCTGCCATGCAGCACACCGGCAGAAGGCGTAGAATCCTTCGCCCGCGCCTGCCACGAACTGGCGGTCAACGTCGGCATCAAAATGTCGTTGAAAGAGCAGGGCATCGATGAGAAAACCTTCCTCGACGGCAGAAAAGAGCTGGCCATGATGTCTTTTGAAGACCAATGCACCCCGGCCAACCCACGCCTCGCCATGGTGGCCGATATGGAAGAAATCCTGACCAAAGCCTACTACGGCGAATAAAATCGGGCAGTTAAAAAGGCCGTCTGAAACCTGAATATAGGGTTTCAGACGGCCTTTTGTATTAGAACTAAAGTTGATACTTATTGTATGTGGAATTTAATTTGCAAACATTAAGAATAGTCATCATGAAATCAGAAATTTTAAAACAATTTGGCAAACATGTTCGTTATTTAAGACAACTCCAGGATTTAAGTCAGGAAGCATTGGCTGAAAAAGTGAATATGTACCGGACTTATATCGGAATGATAGAACGTGGAGAGCGTAACCCCGCCCTATTAAATCTTATTCGTTTGGCTAGCGCATTAGATATTTCTTTGCCTGAACTTTTAAGGGCTATGTTAATGACGGGAACTGTGATAATGAATCTAACTGATTCGTATGGTTTTTTGGGTCTTCGGAATATATAGTGGAATTACTTTCTTAATAGTTTAAAAACAACTGGTGTTTAAATCGGATTTTCTGGTGGGATGTTAGGATAATCAATAGTATTATATAAAAGTATCAATCACATACGAGTGATACTTTGGGAAAAAAATAAAATAGTCCAATTTACTTGACCGTGTACTATGGTACATGGTTTATAATATTCAGGGGGTGAAATAAGATGATTTATCGCATTAGTGAGTTTGCAGATAAATGTGGAGTTAATAAAGAAACGATCAGATATTACGAGCGAAAAAATTTATTACAAGAACCTCACCGAACGGAAGCTGGTTATCGGATATATTCATATGATGACGTTAAGCGTGTTGGGTTTATTAAACGAATACAGGAACTTGGTTTCTCTTTAAGCGAGATTTATAAATTACTTGGTGTTGTAGATAAAGATGAAGTTCGTTGTCAAGATATGTTCGAATTTGTTTCTAAAAAACAAAAGGAAGTGCAAAAACAAATAGAGGATTTAAAACGAATTGAAACTATGTTAGACGACTTAAAACAACGATGTCCAGATGAAAAGCAATTACATTCGTGTCCAATAATAGAAACATTAACATGAGAGATTAATTAACGAAAGGAGCTTTTTTATGAATAAATTTAAGGTAAACATTTCAGGAATGACATGTACGGGTTGTGAAAAACACGTAGAATCAGCACTTGAAAAGATAGGTGCTAAAAATATTGAGTCTAGTTATCGTCGTGGTGAAGCAGTATTTGAACTGCCCGATGATATTGAGGTTGAAAGTGCAATAAAGGCGATTGATGAAGCAAATTACCAAGCCGGAGAAATTGAAGAAGTATCATCACTAGAAAACGTGGCGTTAATTAATGAAGACAATTATGACCTTCTTATTATTGGTTCTGGTGCTGCTGCCTTTTCTTCGGCAATTAAAGCTATAGAATACGGTGCAAAAGTTGGAATGATTGAGCGTGGAACGGTTGGGGGAACCTGTGTGAATATTGGCTGTGTTCCGTCAAAAACTCTTCTTAGGGCAGGGGAAATCAATCATTTATCAAAAGACAATCCGTTTATAGGTTTACAAACATCCGCTGGAGAAGTGGATTTAGCTAGTTTAATCACGCAAAAGGATAAATTGGTGAGCGAACTTCGGAATCAAAAATATATGGATTTAATTGATGAATATAATTTTGATTTAATTAAAGGTGAAGCAAAATTCGTTGATGCTAGTACGGTTGAGGTCAATGGGGCAAAGTTATCTGCAAAACGCTTTTTAATTGCAAC
>NZ_JBQCWZ010000199.1:0-1965 GCF_051956895.1 Neisseria sp. P0021.S006 | reverse complement strand
GGTTACCATCAACAGCACCAGCGGCCTGTCCGGACTGATACACAATATGCCTGTCAAAGTGCTCGGCCGTGCCTATTATGATATTCCCGGCATTACTGACCAAAATACCTTGGCAGAGTTTTGGAATCATCCGACACCACCTGACAGCGACTTGTTCCATGCCTACCGTATGTACCACCTCAACGTGACCCAAATTAATGGCAACTTCTATAGTCAGGTGTTTTTCCCCAACAAAAAAACCTCCGACTCTTCCGCACCGACAACCTGACTTAGTGAAAGAAAGCTCAGGCCGTCTGAAAACATTTCAGACGGCCTGAAGCAATCAATACCTTAGCTACTGCCATGTAAATAAAACACAAAAACCTGCATTTATCATTAACAATAAATTACAAAGACAGTATAATAACTGAGATGTCATAAAAGCATACCAACTCAAGCTGAGGCCTTAATAACACACAAAATATGGATGTACTCCCAGGCAAAACAATATAACAAGCCAAACATCCTAAAGATAAGCCAGCAAGGCAATACACTTTACAAAACTGTGGCGAGCAATATTTTTACAAAGCCCTCAGCCGGTATTGCCGCCCATATGCTGCAGCATCCGTCTTCCACTTTATATCCGCCCGCAAACCATGACCGCCGCTCCTGATATCCTCTACCGGCAAGCCGCCGCCCTTTTGGAACAATCCAATACCGCCCAAGCCCTGCCCCTGCTGCAACAGGCCGCAGAGCAGGGTTATACGGAAGCTGCTTTTGTATTGGGCAATCATCTGCTGCAAAATGGTCATCCGGAGCAGGCACTTCCATGGCTGGAAGCCGCCGCGGCCCAACGCCATCCCAAGGCACTCTTTATCCTGCTGCAACAACGCGAACACAACGGTACCCCAACAGGACAGCTTCTTAACGAATACGCCTGGCTGGGTGAGCAAGGTCACCCCGAAGCCCAATTAATCCTCATGCGTTACCACGCGCAACGCAACGATCCACAATCCCTCTACTGGGCGGAGCTTGCCGCCGCCCGATATGCCGCGCCTGCGTATTACCATCTGGCACGCCATCATCAACGCCAAGGCGACATTGCGACAGCCATCGAACAATACGAAAAAGCGGCCGCGCTCGGCGTGGCTGCCGCCTGTTGGCAACTCGGTCAAATCTACTTCTACGGCACGGGTATCAGCCCCGACCACGCACAAGCCAAACATTATCTCGAACAAGCCGCGCAAGCCCGCCACATCGCCGCACAAACCCTGCTGGCCGACCTTCTTGCCGCCCAACGCAAGCCCGAAGCCTTAGAATGGTATCGTCGTGCCGCCGATAAGGAGCAAGCGGAAGCACAGGCCAAGCTGGCCCAATACACCCTGACCGGCGAACTTTCCGAACGCGATCCGTTCCAAGCGGCGCGCTATGCCAAAGCCGCTGCCGAGAAAGACCATCCCGAAGCGCTGAAAATCATGGGCGACCTCTACCGCTACGGCCTCGGCATCAAAGCCGACAACCATATCGCGCATGATTACTACCACCATGCCGCCGCGCTGGGTTCTGTCGCCGCAGCACAAAAACTCATCAGCGACGCCGCGCTGTACCATCCGCAACAATACGAACAAATCAAAACTGCCGCCCTGCAGCAACAACAAACCGAAACCATCTACCGTTTGGCGGAAGCACAAGCCAATGCCATCGGCCGTCCCACCGACCACAATGCCGCGCGCAAAAATTACATGGAAGCTGCCGAATTTCACCATAAAAACGCGGCGGCAGCCTTAGGCCGCATCTACCATTACGGCCTCGGTACGACGCAAGACCCTCGGGCGGCTGCACACTGGTACGCCATTGCTGCCGAACAAAACCACCCTTCCGCCCAATACCACCTCGCCTGTTTTTACTATCACGGGCAAGGTGTCGGCTGTCATGTTCCGACCGCCTGCTACTGGCTGCAGGCCGCCATCAGCAACGGCCACACTT
>NZ_JBQCWZ010000198.1:0-1966 GCF_051956895.1 Neisseria sp. P0021.S006 | reverse complement strand
TACTTCAACCAAGCAACGCTGAACCAAGCCGTTGCCGGTTTGAAAGAAGAGTATTTGAGCCGCGGCAAACAGTCTGTCCAAATCACGCCGACTGTAACCAAACTCGCCCGCAACCGCGTGTCTATCGATATTGCCATCGAAGAGGGCAAATCTACCAAGATTACCGATATTTCATTTGAAGGCAACGAAGTTTATTCCGACCGCCGTCTGATGAAGCAAATGTCCCTGAGCGAAGGCGGCATGTGGACTTGGATCACTAAGAGCAACCAGTTCAATGAGCAAAAATTTGCTCAGGACATGGAAAAAATCACCAATTACTACCAAAACAACGGCTACTTCAACTTCCGTATTTTGGATACCGATATCCAAACCAACGAAGACAAAACCAAGCAAACCATTAAAGTAACTGTCAGCGAAGGCGACCGCTTCCGCTGGGGCAATGTACGCATCGAAGGCGATACGCTGGAAGTGCCGAAAGAAGATTTGGAAAAACTGCTGACCATGAAGCCGGGCAAATGGTACGAGCGCGCGCAAATGTCCAATTCGCTCGAAGCCATTCAAAACCGCATGGGTCAGGCAGGTTACGCATTCAGCGAAATCAATGTCCAACCTATTCCAAATGCCGAAACGCATACCGTTGATTTTGTACTGACCGTTCAACCGGGCCGCAAAATCTATGTAAACGAAATCAACATTACCGGCAACAACAAAACCCGTGACGAAGTCATCCGCCGCGAGTTGCGCCAAATGGAATCGGCGCCTTACGATTCTGCCAAACTGCAACGTTCTAAAGAGCGCGTTGAGTTGTTGGGCTACTTCGACAACGTTCAATTTGATGCGGCTCCTGTGGCCAATACGCCTGACCAAGTTGACCTGAACATGAGCCTGACCGAACGTTCTACCGGCTCGCTCGACTTGAGCGCAGGTTGGGTTCAGGATACCGGTTTGGTGATGTCTGCCGGCGTGGCTCAAGACAACCTGTTCGGTACGGGTAAATCCGTTGCCCTGCGCGCTTCCCGCAGTAAAACCACAGTAAACGGCTCATTGTCGTTTACCGACCCATATTTCACACCTGACGGCGTAAGCTTGGGCTACGACCTTTACGGCAAGTCTTACGACCCGCGTAAAGCTTCTTCCAGCGCGAAACAATATAAAACCACGACTTTCGGCGGCGGTTTGCGTATCGGTATTCCGGTTACCGAATATGACCGTGTAAACTTCGGTTTGGCCGCAGAGCGTCTGACTGTTAACACCTACAAAGGCGCGCCTAAACGCTATGCCGACTTTATCAATCAATACGGTAAAGGCGACGGCAGTGGCGTGGGTAACTTCAAAGGCTGGTTGTACAAAGGTACCATCGGCTGGGGCCGCAACAAAACCGACAATGCCTTGTGGCCGACCCGCGGTTACCTGACCGGCGTAAACGGCGAAATCGCTTTGCCGGGCAGCGACCTGCAATACTACACCCTGACCCACAACCAAACTTGGTTCTTCCCGTTGAGCAAAGATTTCACGCTGATGCTGGGTGGCGAAGTCGGTTATGGCAACGGCTACGGCAAAACCAAAACAATGCCGTTCTTTGAGAACTTCTACGGCGGCGGTTTAGGCTCCGTCCGCGGCTTTGAAAGCGGTACGCTGGGCCCGAAAGTCTATGACGAATACGGCGAGAAAATCAGCTACGGCGGTAACAAAAAAGCCAACGTTTCCGCAGAGTTGCTCTTCCCGATGCCGGGTATTAAAGATTCGCGTACCGTCCGTCTGAGCCTGTTTGCCGATGCGGGCAGCGTGTGGGACGGCAAAACCTACAACGACAGCAGCAGCAATTCTTATTACACCAACGGCGCGCTCCAAAACGTGTATGGCGTAGGCACAACGCACAAATCGACATTCAAAAACGAATTGCGTTACTCTGCCGGTGCTGCCGTGACCTGGCTCTCTCCGCTGGGTCCGATGAAGTTCAGTTATG
>NZ_JBQCWZ010000197.1:0-1996 GCF_051956895.1 Neisseria sp. P0021.S006 | reverse complement strand
ATGCAGGCGCACCAATACGGACAATCATCTGCTGGCTCGGACGTATCACGCCTGCAAAACCGAATCCTGCAAGTAAAATCAGCAAACAGCCGAACCAGTCAATCGTACCGCCCTCTTCCGCGCCGCCCATTACCATCATGCCCACGCCGGCAAACGCCACCGCGCAGCAAATCCAGTGGTAAAGTTTGGCTTTGTCGTTGAAGAAGAAATGACCGACAAAGACCACCAGCAAAGGCTCCAACCCCACCATGGTAACCGCGCTGGCGGCAGATGTATATTTCAAACCGATAAACTGGAGCATCAAAACGACAACGTAGTTGACAAAGGAAATCCACAACAACGGCTTCCATTCGCTCCGCGGAATCCTGCCCAAATGACGGCGGCACGACGGCAGCACCATCAATGCGGCAATCAACAATCGCGCCTCAACCATCAGCGTCGGATCGAGCATCTCGTAGGAATATTTGGCAGCGATAAACGAGCTGCCCCAGATTAACAGTGCGAGTATTTGGTAAAGCATGGTTCAACTCATGGTAAAAAAATTAATCGTTTCTTCTCTGGTCTTCAGACGGCCTGAAGCCTTTTCAAGCTGTTTTTATTTTGATTGTGTCAACAAATCCAAAAATATCCAACTAATGGATGAATGACCCGGCCGGCTCTTTCATGATAGGTAGGCAGCAATGCACCCTATTCCTCTCTATTACAACAAACCATGCTGCTGCAGCTTTTTACGCAGGGTATTGCGGTTTAACCCCAAAATGGCCGCCGCTTTAGATTGGTTGCCGCCGCATTGTTCCATCACGCAAATTAGCATCGGCTTTTCGACTTGGTGCAACACCATATCGTACACGCCGCAAGGTTCCGTACCATCCAAGTCTTTGAAGTATTGTCGTAAGTTTTGTTCAATACATTGCGCAATGTCAGTAGTCGTTTGATTCATCGTGATGTCTTTCTTTGAGTTTGTTTTTAAATAGATTTATTTTTAGATGATGAGGCCGTCTGAAACTCTTCAGCTTTCCCGATAGTGACACACCCAGCGGTCGGTTTTCTCTGAAAGCGTCTCAAGATAGGCGGCAAGGGTGTCGTATTGTGCTGCGGTGCTGTCCAAGCGGTTGATTTCCCGGCGTGTTTGTTCGCCTTCGGGCATTTCGTCGATGTACCAGCCGATGTGTTTTCGGGCGATGCGTACTCCGGCCACTTCGCCATAAAATTCATGCATGGCGCGGATGTGGTTCAAAATGGTGGCGTTGCATTCTGCCAAGCTTAAGGCCGGTGGCAAAACGCCGTGTTCGGCGTAATGTTTTAAATCACGGAAAAGCCACAGTCTGCCTTGTGCGCCGCGCCCTATCATGATGCCGTCTGCGGCGGTTTGCTTGAGGACGGCGGCGGCTTTTTGTGGCGAAGTAATATCGCCGTTGACCCAAACGGGGATGTTCAGACGGCCTTTGGTTTCGGCAATCAGTTCGTAACGCGCTTCGCCTTTGTACATCTGCGTACGGGTGCGGCCATGAATGGCAAGGGCTGCGATGCCTGTTTCTTCGGCGATTTTGGCGATGGTCGGCAAGTTTTGATGTTCGTCATGCCAGCCCAAACGGGTTTTGAGGGTAACGGGTACGTCCACCGCATTGACAACGGCTTTCAAGATTTCGGCAACCAAAGGCTCGTTTTGCATCAACGCGCTGCCTGCCTGCACATTGCAGACTTTTTTGGCCGGACAGCCCATGTTGATGTCGATAACCTGCGCGCCTAAGCCGACGTTATACCGCGCGGCTTCCGCCATCTGCTGCGGATCGCTGCCGGCAATCTGGACGGCCACCACTCCGCCCTCGCCTTCAAAATCGCTGCGGCGCAAGGTTTTTTTGGTATGGCGCAAGGTCGGATCGCTGGTCAGCATTTCGCATACTGCCCACCCTGCGCCAAACTCGCGGCAAATCCGGCGGAACGGTTTGTCCGTAATGCCTGCCATGGGGGCGAGTGCGATGGGGTTGTCAATGAA
>NZ_JBQCWZ010000196.1:0-1997 GCF_051956895.1 Neisseria sp. P0021.S006 | reverse complement strand
CCTTAAACCGCCGCGCACCCGAAATCCCCGTTATCGTTTATCCGACGCCCGTACAAGGCACAGGCAGCGAGTTGCAAATTGCCCAAGCGATTAAAACCGCTTCGCAACGCGCCGAATGTGACGTGCTGATTGTCTGCCGTGGCGGCGGCAGCATTGAAGACTTATGGGCGTTTAATGAAGAGCCGGTCGTACGCGCCATTGAGGCCTGCGCAATTCCCGTTGTCAGCGGCGTAGGACACGAAACCGATTTCACACTCGCCGATTTCGTCGCCGACGTACGCGCACCGACACCGACCGGCGCAGCAGAATTGGTCAGCCCCAACCGCCAAGAATCGCTACTTCGTCTAGCCCAAGCGCAAGGCCGTCTGAAAACTGTTTTGGAACAACGCTATTTCGATGCCAGCCAAAAACTCGACTGGCTCGCACGGCAAATCCGTCATCCGCGCCAAAAACTTGACGATCAGCGCGCTTCAATCAGCAAGCTGGCGCAAATGCTGTCTTACTCGATGACGCAAAACATCCGCGCCCATACCGCCCGTTTTGAACGCCAAACCCAAACCCTGAAACATTGCCGTCCTGATGTTTCCGTTTACAAAAACAACATAACCCACTTTCAGACGGCCTTGTCGCATTCCTTCCGCCAGCTGCTTGCCCACCGCCGTCAAAGCCTGACCGCCCAAGCCGCATTGCTCGAAGCCGTATCTCCACAGCATATTCTGGAGCGAGGTTTCTCCGTCGTCAAAAACACACGCGGACAAGTCATCCGCAATGCCGATACATTGAAACAAGGACAGAAACTGCACATCACTTTTGCCGACGGCGAAACCGACGTACGCGTGACCAAAGAGCAGGCGCAGGGTGAGTTGTTTGACTGATGGAATAAAGGCCGTCTGAAACTTTATGCCGATAAAGTGAAACTATGCCTGCCTTTTAAAAATCCTTAACCTGCCAATGCGGTATAATGCCTCATCTGCACACGCAGCATATACGGAAACATTATGGACAACGCACAAAATACAGAAAATCCGATTCCTCCACGCAACTCCATCCGCAAAAACAGCATTTACCTGCTGCCCAATTCCTTTACCATCGCCGCGCTGTTTTGCGCGTTCTTCGCCATTACCCAGTCCATGCACGGACGTTATGAAACAGCGGCGATTGCAGTTTTCCTTTCCATGCTACTCGACGGCATGGACGGACGCGTAGCGCGGCTGACCAACAGCCAAAGCGCGTTCGGCGAACAGCTCGACAGCCTTGCCGATATGGTCAGCTTCGGCGTGGCACCTGCCCTAATTGCCTACAAATGGCAACTTTGGCAGTTTGGCAAAATCGGCTATTCCGTCGCCTTTATCTACTGCGCCTGCGCCGCCCTGCGTTTGGCGCTGTTCAACACGCTTATCGGCAAAGTCGATAAACGCTGGTTTATCGGCGTTCCAAGCCCGACCGCCGCTGCGTTGATTGTCGGCCTGATTTGGGTCAATCACAGCATCGAACGTTTCCCCGGCGTGCATTGGTGGGCATTGGGTATCACCCTGTTTGCCGGCATTTCCATGATTGTGCAGATTCCGTTTTGGAGCTTCAAAGAAATCAACATCCGCCGCCAAGTGCCGTTTATGGGCATGGTGTTGGCCGTGTTGGTATTACTGCTCATCAACTGGAAGCCTTCGCTCGTCCTCTTCCTGTTTTTCCTCGGTTACAGCCTGTCCGGTTATGTGATGGCAGTCATCCGTTGGTTTAAAAAACGCCATAAAACTCACAAACACGACAAGGCCGTCTGAAATGTGGTCTTGGGACATCATCCTTTCCCTGCTCGCCGTTGGCAGCGCGGCGGGCTTTATTGCCGGACTATTTGGCGTAGGCGGTGGTACGTTGATCGTCCCCGTCGTCTTATGGGCATTGCAACTGCAAGGCATAGGCGGCCACCCCTATGCCCAGCATCTTGCCATCGGCACTTCCTTTGCCGTAATGGTGTTTACCACCTTCTCCAGTATGTACGC
>NZ_JBQCWZ010000195.1:0-2001 GCF_051956895.1 Neisseria sp. P0021.S006 | reverse complement strand
GCATCGTTGGCTTAGGCTACGTCGGTTTACCACTGATGTTGCGCTATGTGGATATCGGTTACCAAGTTTTGGGTTTCGACATTGACACCAACAAAGTCGACAAGCTCAACAAAGGCGAAAGCTACATTGAGCATATCCCTTCCGACAAAATTGCCGCTGCTTCCAACAGCCTGTTTGAAGCAACGACCGACTTCTCCCGCATCGGCGAAGTAGAAGCCGTCATTTTGTGCGTACCGACTCCGCTGAACAAATACCGTGAGCCGGACATGAGCTTTGTGATTGACACTACCGATGCGGTAAAACCTTACCTGCGCGCCGGTCAAGTGCTGTCTTTAGAATCCACCACCTACCCCGGTACTACCGAAGAAGAATTGCTGCCACGTATGGAAGAAGGCGGCTTGAAAGTCGGTCAAGACGTGTTCTTAGTTTACTCTCCTGAGCGTGAAGACCCGGGTAACCCTAACTTTGAAACCCGTACCATTCCAAAAGTCATCGGCGGCCATACCCCTGCCTGTTTGGAAGTCGGCCTTGCGCTGTACCAACCTGCCATCGATAAAGTTGTTCCAGTAAGCTCCACCAAAGCTGCCGAGCTGACCAAACTCCTGGAAAACATCCACCGCGCCGTAAACATTGGCTTGGTGAACGAGATGAAAATCGTTGCCGACAAAATGGGCATCGACATTCACGAAGTCATCAATGCCGCTGCGACCAAACCGTTCGGCTTCGTTGCTTATTACCCAGGTCCAGGCTTGGGTGGTCACTGTATCCCTATCGACCCGTTCTACCTGACTTGGAAAGCACGCGAATACGGCGTAAACACCCGCTTCATCGAGCTTGCCGGCGAAGTAAACTCCCACATGCCTGACTACGTTATCGAAAAAGTCGGCCTGGCTTTGAATGACCACAACCGTTCTATCAAAGACAGCAAAATCTTGGTATTGGGTATCGCCTACAAGAAAAACGTGGACGATATGCGTGAAAGCCCGTCTGTAGAAGTGATGGACCGCCTGCACAAACTGGGCGCAGTGGTTTCCTACTCTGACCCGCACGTTCCAGAGTTCCCACACATCCCCGGCCACCACTACTTCGACCTGAAGAGCGAAGCGCTGACTCCTGAAACTGTCGCCCAATACGATTGCGTGGTTCTGACCACCGATCACGACAAATTCGACTATGACATGATCACCGAACATGCCAAGCTGATTGTCGATACACGCGGCAAATTCCCAGTAAAAAATCCTAAAGTCATCAAAGCATAATCTTGCTTCAGACACATCCGGCTGCCTCCGGTTTCCCCGACCGGGACGGTAGCCGGTTTCCCAAGGCTATTTGTTTTTCAGACGGCCTTGGCAAACCGGCAACGGTAACAACACATACCCTACGAAAAACGCTCAGCTCGAACTTCTGGCCGTCTGAAAACAAATAATATGAACGCGAAAAAAATCCTCGGCTACGCATTGGGCCCGATAGGAAGCGCCGCTTTCGGCCTGCTTTCCCTGCCGCTCATCTCATGGTACTTCCCTGCGGAAGACATCGGCCGTATCGTACTCTTGCAGACCATTGCCGGACTGAGCATCCTGTTGCTGGGCTTGGGGCTGGACCAATCCTATATTCGCGACTATTACGCCGTTAAAGACAAGGCCGCGCTGTTCAAATCCGTTTTTTTATCGCCATTGATTCTGACTGTGGCGGTTGTGGTTTTAGTGTTACTGATAAACGCATCATGGCCGTCTGAAATCATTTTTGACATCCCCAGTGCAAATTTGGGGATTCTCTTTCTGATTTTCTTGGCCACTACGCTGATTACCCGTTTTTTAGCCTTGATTTTGCGGATGAAAGAGCAGGCATTGGCTTTTTCCGTCAGCCAGCTTGCGCCGAAATTCTTGATTTTGGTGTTGGTTTTTGCCGTGATTGCTTCCGGCTTACCTACCAATACTACTTCGCTGGTTTTTACCTACACCGCAGCCCAAGTGCTGACCGTTGTACTGTTGATATATCAGC
>NZ_JBQCWZ010000194.1:0-2011 GCF_051956895.1 Neisseria sp. P0021.S006 | reverse complement strand
TTTTCCTGCAGATCCTGGCCAAATCAGGCACGGCGTTTGCCCGTCCGCGCCTGAGCATCCGCCAGATTTACTTTGCAGGCGTGTTGTCCGTCCTGATTGTCGCCGTGTCCGGCCTGTTTGTCGGCATGGTATTGGGCTTGCAAGGCTATACGCAGCTGGCAAAATTCAAATCCGCCGATATTTTAGGCTATATGGTTGCCGCTTCCCTGTTGCGCGAATTGGGTCCCGTATTGGCGGCCATTCTGTTTGCCAGCAGCGCAGGCGGCGCCATGACCAGCGAAATCGGCTTGATGAAAACCACCGAGCAGCTTGAAGCAATGAACGTGATGGCGGTCGACCCCGTGGCACGCGTGGTTGCGCCGCGCTTTTGGGCGGGCGTGTTTTCCATGCCTTTGCTGGCTTCGATTTTCAACGTTGCCGGCATTTACGGCGCGTATTTGGTCGGCGTCGAATGGCTGGGTTTGGACGGCGGTATTTTCTGGTCGCAAATGCAAAACAACATTACCTTCCATTACGACGTACTCAACGGCTTAATCAAATCCGCCGCTTTCGGCGTAGCCGTTACGTTAATCGCCGTACATCAGGGCTTCCACTGCGTACCGACTTCCGAAGGTATTTTGCGTGCCAGTACACGCACAGTAGTGTCTTCCGCCCTGACCATCCTCGCTGTCGACTTCATGTTGACCGCATGGATGTTTACCGACTAAAGGCCGTCTGAAACGACACTTAAAAAGAATGAAACAAGGACAATAGCACATGAAAAAAAATGCTTTGGAATTTTGGGTAGGACTGTTTGTCTTACTAGGCGCGGCTGCTATCGGCTTTCTTGCCTTCCGCGCCGCCGGCGGACAATCGTTCGGCAAATCATCACAAACCTACACCGTCTATGCCGATTTCAGCGACATCGGCGGCTTGAAAACCAACGCTCCGGTAAAATCCGCAGGCGTACTGGTGGGCCGTGTTGCCTCCATTCAGCTCGACCCTAAATCCTATCAGGCAAAAGTCGCCCTCAATCTGGACAGCCAATATCAGTTCAGCAGCGACGTTTCCGCACAAATCCTGACTTCAGGCCTATTGGGCGAACAATACATCGGCCTGCAACAAGGCGGCGATACCGATTCTTTGGCGGCAGGCGACACCATTACCGTCACCAGCTCCGCCATGGTTTTGGAAAACCTTATCGGCAAATTCATGACCAGCTTTGCCGAGAAAAACGCAGACAGTGAATCTGCCGGTCAAAACGAACAATAAACACATATCAACCCAATATTCAGGACACTCCCATGAAAAAAACATCCTTCATCAGCGCATTGAGCATCGGCGTATTGAGCATCAGCATGGCATTTGCCTCTCCTGCCGACGCAGTCAACCAAGTCCGTGAAAACTCCGTTCAAGTGCTGAAAATCCTCAACAGCGGCGATGCCAACACCGCACGCCAAAAAGCCGAAGCTTACGCCATCCCTTACTTCGACTTCCAACGCATGACCGCTTTGGCCGTCGGCAACCCATGGCGCACTGCGACTGACGCACAAAAACAAGCATTGACCAAAGAGTTCCAAACCCTGCTGATCCGCACCTACTCCGGCACCATGCTGAAATTCAAAAATGCCAAGGTCAACATCAAAGACAACCCTGTCGTAAACAAAGGCGGTAAAGAAATCGTTGTCCGCGCCGAAATCAACGTTTCCGGCCAAAAACCGGTCAACATGGACTTCACCACCTACCAAAGCGGCAACAAATACCGCGCATACAATGTCGCAGTAGAAGGCGCAAGCTTGGTTACCGTATACCGCAACCAATTCGGCGAAACCATTAAAGCCAAAGGCATCGACGGCCTGATTGCCGACTTGAAAGCCAAAAACGGCGGTAAATAATCCACCCACACACCATGCCGCCTGATGTTCAGACGGCATGGTGCCTTACATCATAAAGACACCATGCAAACAGAAATCCGCAACGGCACGCTCTACATCAGCGGCGACGTTACCGTCAAAACCCTGACTGCCTCCGC
>NZ_JBQCWZ010000193.1:0-2019 GCF_051956895.1 Neisseria sp. P0021.S006 | reverse complement strand
AAAAGGCCGTCTGAAATATTTCAGACGGCCTTTCCATTTCTGATCATTACTAAATCAAGCCTTGCGCTTTCACCCAGTTCACAATATCTGCCTCAACGGCTTCAGGCGAACCCGGATTGTCAATTTTGACACCGTACTCATCAGCACCCAGCTCTTCCAAAATCTCCAGCTGAGAATCCAGCATTCCGGCTTTCATATAATGCCCCTGACGCGACAGCATACGCTCAAGATTGATTGCTTGAGGCGGAGTCAAATGGATAAAAGCCACCTTCCCTTCTGCACCACGCAGAATATCGCGGTATTGGCGTTTGAGTGCGGAACAAGTAACGATGGAATATGTTTCCCCATTTTTTGCCTGCTCCGTCATCCAGTCACGCAAATTGCCGAGCCATGGGTAGCGGTCTTCATCCGTTAACGGAATACCTGCACCCATTTTATCGCGGTTGGCTTGGGTATGAAAATCGTCGCCTTCAGCATACGGACATTGGTTGAGATGTTTTTGCAAAGACAGCGCGGCAGTGGTTTTACCGCAACCGCACACGCCCATCATGACAAAATGTGTCGTCATTTTTCTACTCCTTGTTTATCTAGATTTTAACGGTATTTAAAAACGGGCGGATTGTGTTATCTCAAAAACACTATCCGCCCGTTCTTCCGATTAAACCAAAACAAACAACACTGACGATAAAGCAAAACCGATGAGTGCGATAAGTGTTTGGTTGACCGTCCATGTCTTCAAGGTCGTCGGCACATCCATATTCAACAGACGGCCGACAAGCCAGAAACCGGAGTCGTTAAAGTGGCTGCAACCAACGGAACCTGCCGCCGTAGCCAATACCACGCAAGTAATCTGCCAATCGCTGAAACCTGCCGCCGCAACGGCCGGTGCCATCAACGCGGCAGCGGTAGTCAATGCAACGGTCGCAGAACCTTGCGCAATACGCAAAGCCAAAGCCACCAAGAAACAACCCAGCAAAACAGGGATACCCAAGTCCGCCATACTGTCGGCCAAAGCCTTACCGATACCGGAAGCACGCAACACTCCGCCGAACATACCGCCCGCACCGGTAATCAAAATGACCGAGCAAACCGGACCCAATGCGCCATCAATGGTTTTCTCCAAAGCGCTGGCTTTTTCGCCACGTTTGCCACCCAATACATACAGGGCTACCAAAACAGAAATCAGCAAAGCAATCGGTGTCGAACCGATCATGCGACCAAATTGCACCCAGCCTTCATCTGCACTGACAACTTTCTCACTGATTAAAGTGGACAAACCGGTATTTAAGAAAATCAACAGCATAGGAATCAGCATAATACCAACAACGGTAGATGCTTTTGCAGGCGCTTTCGGTTGGTCATTATCTTGCGTACCACCACTGATCAGATCAGGAACAGGTACATGAATGCTGCGACCCAAAACTTTACCCAATAAATAGCCGCTGAAATACCAAGTAATCAAGGCAACAGGCAAACCCAAAATCAGCAGTTGACCAATATTTGCGCCATAGAACTCAGAAGCAGCAATCGGGCCAGGATGAGGCGGCAGGAAGACGTGCATGACCGAAAATGCGCCAATAGACGCCATCGCGTATGGCAGAACGGTCTGCTTCATACGGCGTGCCGTTGCAAACACAATCGGCAACATCACCACCAAGCCGGCATCAAAGAAAATCGGGAAACCAAAAATCAAAGAAGCCACGCCTAAAGCAAATGGTGCACGATTCTCACCAAAAATCTGAATCAGCGCATCTGCCAAAGACTGAGCGCCACCGGAAGTTTCCACCAAACGGCCGAGCATTGCGCCCAAACCGACCAGCAACGCCACGCTGCCGAGCGTACCGCCGAAGTTTTTGACCAATACATCATTAACAATGCTGCCCATAGGCAGACCTGTTACGATGGCAGTCAGCAGGCTGACCAATACCAACGTCAGCAAGGCATGAACGCGCAGTTTTACAATCAAAATCAAGATTAGCAAAATCGCTGCCGCGGCGATACCGAGCAAGGTACCGGCAC
>NZ_JBQCWZ010000192.1:0-2020 GCF_051956895.1 Neisseria sp. P0021.S006 | reverse complement strand
GCACATCCCAACACATGACCTTGCGCGGCATGGGTCAGAACTCTGTCGACATCAAGGTGGACAACGCCTATTCCGACAGCCAAATACTGTATCACCAAGGCCGTTTCATCATCGACCCTGCGCTGGTCAAAATCGTCTCCGTACAGAAAGGCGCGGGCTCGGCATCTGCCGGTATTGGTGCGACCAACGGCGCGATTATTACTAAAACAGTCGATGCCGAAGACTTGCTAAAAGGTTTGGACAAAAACTGGGGCGTGCGCCTCAGCAGCGGCTATGCCAGCAATGACGGCGTAAACTACGGCGCCAGCGTGTTCGGAAAAGCCGGCAACTTCGACGGCTTATTCTCTTACAACCGCAACGATGAAAAAGATTACGAAGCAGGTAAAGGCTACAAAAGTCCCAACGGCGGCAAAACCGTACCTTACAGCGCACTGGACAAACGCAGCTACCTGGCCAAAATCGGAACAACCTTCGGCGACGGCGACCACCGCATCGTGTTGAGCCACATGAAAGACCAGCACCGGGGCATCCGTACTGTGCGTGAAGAGTTTACAATCTTCGAGTCCAACCCTGCAAAAGACAGGCAGAAACCCTCATACCGTGAAACTACCCAATCCAACACCAACTTGGAGTACACGGGTAAAAACCTGGGCTTTGTCGAAAAACTGAACGCCAACGCCTATGTGTTGGAAAACGAACGCTATTCCGCCGATGACAGCGGCAGCGGTTACGCAGGCAATGTGGCAGGTCCGACCACAACCAAAATCACCACCAAAGGTGCAAATATCAACTTCGACAGCCGCCTTGCCGAAAAAACCCTGTTGAAATACGGTGTCAACTACCGCCATCAGGAAATCAAACCTCATACCTTCCTGAATTCGCAATACACCAGCACCAATGCCGCCCTGCAAAGTCTGGTACGCGGATACAGCCTGACCAACCCGACCAAAACCGATTACGGCGTGTATGTCGAAGCCATCCAAGATATCGGCGATGTTACCCTGACCGGCGGTCTGCGTTACGACCATTTCGATATCAAAACCCATGACGGCAAATCGGTTTCAGACGGCAAAGTCAACCCGAGTCTGGGCGTAATTTACCAACCTGTCGAAAACTTGAGCTTCAGCGTAAGCCACAACTACGCCAGCCGCAGCCCGCGCCTGTATGACGCGCTGCAAACCCACGGCAAACGCGGCATCATCTCGATTGCCGACGGCACTAAAGCTGAACGCGCGCGCAATACCGAAATCGGCTTCAACTACAACGACGGCACGTTTGCCGCAAACGGCAGCTACTTCTGGCAGACCATCAAAGACGCGCTTGCCAATCCGCAAAACCGCCACGACTCTGTCGCCATCCGTGAAGCCGTCAACGCCGGCTACGTCAAAAACCACGGTTACGAATTAGGCGCGTCCTACCGTACAGGCGGCCTGACTGCCAAAGTCGGCGTAAGCCACAGCAAACCGCGTTTTTACGATACGCACAAAGATAAATTGTTAAGCGCGAACCCCGAGTTTGGCGCACAAACCGGCCGCACTTGGACGGCCTCCCTTGCCTACCGCTTCCAAAATCCGAATCTGGAAATCGGCTGGCGCGGACGCTATGTTCAAAAAGCCGTGGGTTCGATATTGGTGGCAGGTCAAAAAGGTCGCGACGGCAAACTGGAAAACGTTGTACGCCAAGGTTTCGGTGTGAACGATGTCTTCGCCAACTGGAAACCACTGGGCAAAGACACGCTCAATGTCAATCTTTCAGTCAACAACGTGTTTAACAAGTTCTACTATCCGCACAGCCAACGCTGGACCAATACCCTACCAGGTACCGGACGTGATGTACGCTTGGGCGTGAACTACCGCTTCTAAGCAATCAGCTTGAAAAAGCCGTCTGAAAACAAAAGTTTTCAGACGGCATCTAGCTTTATAATCCGATACAAGTTATCATTTCGATTTACTTTATTTCCGACTACGGAGAAACTCTATGTTACGTTTGACCGCTTTAGCCGTATGCTGCACCCTCGCTT
>NZ_JBQCWZ010000191.1:0-2020 GCF_051956895.1 Neisseria sp. P0021.S006 | reverse complement strand
GGGAAGCGGTCGATGTGTTTGACGATCATGGCTTGGACGGTTTGCTGAAAGAAGGTGGTCATGGAAAATCCCCTAAATGTCTTAGTAGGAATTTAGGGGATTTTGGGGAATTTTGCAAAGGTCTCAGATTATCTGAAAATAAGATTCAAGGTTTTCAGACGACCTTTTAGCGGGTAAATTGCTCTCTAGATTGTTGTTACCGTAAAAGGTCGTCTGAAAATCCTATCCGATCAAAAACAAACCGCCCTTTCGAGCGGTTTGTTTTCAGCTTAAACAGACAGTTATTGTTTTTTGCCGCCGAATACACCGAAGGCATTGTTACTTTTATCTTCTTTGTCATGATAACTGTATCGTCCCGCCATTTCGGCAGCTTTGTCACCGTAGAATCCGCCAGTTACAGAGCCTTGTGCATCTGAAGAAGTCCATTTACCGTTAAAGCTGCTGCCTGTAATATCTGCAGTAAAGGCTCGTTCATTCATGAACCATCTGTCACCACTATTGATTTTACCTGCGATAGTCTTGGTATCGAAGTTGACATCTGCGGTAAACGAACCGGTAGTACGGTAGCCTCCTGTATCACCCACCCAGTTTTCCTTATTATCCAAGTTGCGGGCACGGAAATTCAACACATCGCCGGCATACTTGGCTGTCCCTGACGGTAGAGAGGCACTCATTACCCCCTGAACAAACAAGGAGTAGGCATTATCGGCAAGTTTTGCCGCACCGAAGACAACATTGCTCAAATTGCCTGAAGCAACAAACGATTTGTAGTCCGAACCCAATTCAGTTCGATAGAGCTTGTTGGTAACAGGTGACAAAGCGATTGTCGTACCGTTGATAACGACTTTGGTCAAATCGGCGATATTCGATAAGAAGTATTGCTCGCCTGTTTCACCTTTTTTCAATTCAGCTGCGGCGGCATCATCTTTAGGTTTGGTTACGGGCGCATCAGGTTTGGCAACCGGCGCATCAGGCTGTCCGCCTGCTTGAGCTGCCGCATCTTGGCGTTTTGCACCAAACACACCGCGCGCCACTACGTCTTCATCACGTTGGTTTTTGCCTGCCGCACTATATGTACCGGCAAGTTGGTCTGCCTTCGCGCCAAAGAATCCGCCTTGCATCGTACCTTGCTTGTTGGAGAAGGTGTTGCCGTGCAAATCGCCATTGAAAGACAAATTTTCCGCCATATCGCGCGCATTGGATTTGACGACACCTGCAATCCTATCGCCACCGCTACCACCGCCAACCGTTTGATCGGAATAGCGGTTGATGCCGACATTGATGGTTTTTTGGTCGAAATTGACTCTTGCGGTAACATCGGTTGCTTTGGCGGCAGAATACAGATTGGCCAGCTTGGCTTGCGAACCGGTTTCAAAAATTTCTTGCAGACCTCTTGTATCGATCGGCAGTCCGTTTGGGAAATGCAGGCCGATGCCTTTATAGGTTGCATCCCCTCTTTGGGCTGCAACGGTATCGCTGCCTGATGGCGTGCCTTGGACAAACAACGCCTGTTTCACATCACGCAGATCGCTGACATCGGCAACACCGCCGTAACGAACGTCAGGCAGCAGGTCGCCGCTGTGTACCGCATATTGTGCTGCATCGGCTTTACCGCCGTTCGTACTTCTTTCGCCCAACGTGAACTCACCTGCTTTAACGTCTTTGGTATTAATGGCGACACCATCAAGTACGACGCTGTTTTTATCCGAAGCAGTCGGAGCTTCGGTTTTGGCATATTCCAAATCGCCGGTTTCACGCTTTTTCGCTACCAAGACACCGCCATCCAAAGCCTTGCTCATTACTTTGCCTTCACCGCCAAAACCTTGACCTGAATTGGCCTCATTGGCTTTCTTAGCTTCCTCAGCTTTCTTGGCCTCTTCAGCTTTCTTAGCGTCTTCAGCTTTCTTGGCTTCTTCAGCTTTCTTGGCTTCTTCAGCTTTCTTGGCTTCTTCAGCTTTCTTGGCTTCTTCAGCTTTCTTGGCTTCTTCAGCTTTCTTGGCTTCTTCAGCTTTCTTGGCTT
>NZ_JBQCWZ010000190.1:0-2026 GCF_051956895.1 Neisseria sp. P0021.S006 | reverse complement strand
GGCATCGGCTACACCGGCGGCACCATCCGCGACTTAAGCCAACGCGCCCTCGACTACACGCCGCCGCTGCCCGACAACGCGCCCGAATCCGAACGCAAACAATACGGCCAAGCCGACCGCTTCAGCCACTTTATCGACGACGAACTCTCCGCCCTGCTCGACAGCAAATACCGCATCGATACCCAAAACCAAGCCGTCTTCGGCCATTCTTTCGGCGCCTTGTACGGCCTCTATTCCCTGTTCACCCGCCCCGAACGCTTCCGCCATTATTTGCTGGTGTCGCCGTCTATCTGGTGGCAAGACCGCCGTGTACTCGATTGGCTGCCCGGCACATTGCCGCAAGGAATCGGCATCCGCCTCGGTGCAGGCGAACATGAAGGCAGAAACAACCGTCCCGACCAAACCAGCCGCGGCATGGTTGCACAAGCCAAAATCCTTGCCGGCACTTTGCACCATCTCGGCGCAGATGTCCGCTTCACCCTCTACCCCAACGCCAATCACGGCAACGCCCCGTTTTACGCCCTGACCGACTGCATCGAATATTTGCGCAGCGCATGGCAGCGTTGAAGCAGGTTTGCCAAACATTGAGGCCGTCTGAAACGCAAACTTAGAAGCGTATTGAACCTATTGGATCGATCTAAAATCCAATTATAAAAAGGCCGAGACCTTTGCAATAACATAGACCTTTGCAATAACATAGGTTGAGACCTTTGCAAAGGTCTCGGGGCATGAAAAAGGGAGAGGCTACCTGAAAAATAGATTTTCAGGTAGCCTCAAACCGGTTTGGCATGCATCCGAAACGGAAAATTTGAGCGGTTACATACCTTGGGTTGGTGGCAGTGTTATTTCAACTTGGCTGCCAATTTGTCGAATTTTTGTTTGATGTCGGCCTTGAAGGCTTCCACTTTCTCTTTGCGCTCGGCTTTGCGCTGTTTTTTCCAAGCTTCGTGTGCCTGACGTGCCACTTCTTCCTGCGCTTCTATTGCTGCCAATACGTCCTGTTGGGCAACGGCTACATCTTGTCGGAGAATAACGGTTTTGAAACGGTGGAAGAAAGCATCCAATACAGCTTCGTTGGATTCTTGCGCCAAAATAATGATCGCAGTACTGCCGTTATCCAGTTTTTTGGCTGTATTTTCTAGCAACGCCCCCTCTCCCAATGTTTGGGCAGTGCCTACATCACTGCCGATGAGTGCGCCAGTAGCTCCACCCAACAGAACACCGATAGGACCGCCGAGGATGCCGACCAGCGAACCAATGAGGCCGCCCGTCCATGCGCTTTCGGCCGTATTGGCGGTAAAGTCGGTGCTTTCTGCTGGGATAATCAGGTCATTTTCCTTTTTAATCAAAACGGCTTGTGCCACCAAAGCATCTGTTATCTGCGAGTAAGCTTTCAATTCAGAAAAGGCTTGATAAGCTTCGCTGGAGATGTCGAATAAGGCAACGATGATGTTTTGTTTCATAAGTCCACTCCCGTAGATTGAAAGATTTAAGAACATACAAGTTGTATGCAGTGTCATTGTAAATTACAAGGGGGGGGGGAACAATGCGGCAAACAGAACTTTACCTATGTACAGCCTGTAGAACCGGCAAACGGATAACGAACAATACCCAGCCTTTTGCCTGTAGGAAATCGTCGCATCGTTCACACCACAGGTTGAGAGAAATAAGCCTGCAAGACCTCAAGCATCGTCTGAAATCCGTTTCCACTCCAACGCTAAATCGTACAAGGCTTTTTTGCTTTCGCCGGTAATCTTGGCGGCAAGCTCGGCGGCTTGTTTGGTCGGCAACTCGGCCGCAAGGATTTTCATGGTATTTTGTGCCGCCTCGGGTAAATCGCTGTGTTTCTCTTTTACCGCAGGGTGCAACACCAGCACCATCTCGCCACGCGTTTGATTGCTGTCGTTTTTAAGGGCGGCTTGGATTTCGGCAACCGTGCCGCTGAGGAAGGTTTCAAACGTTTTGGTAATTTCTCGCGCCAAAGTCAAACGGCGTTCGGGAAACTGTGCGGCCATATCCGCAAGGC
>NZ_JBQCWZ010000189.1:0-2028 GCF_051956895.1 Neisseria sp. P0021.S006 | reverse complement strand
TCCTGCGTACGGAACTGAAAAAATACAATATT
The DNA here is from genome assembly GCF_051956895.1 of Neisseria sp. P0021.S006. NCBI lineage: Bacteria > Pseudomonadati > Pseudomonadota > Betaproteobacteria > Neisseriales > Neisseriaceae > Neisseria > Neisseria sp. P0021.S006. The sequence goes on along the minus strand of NZ_JBQCWZ010000189.1, from coordinate 1,996 downwards.
CATTTTGAAGTTGCCGGAAGACCGAAGCACATCTACTCCATTTACAAAAAAATGGTGAAGAAAAAGCTCACTTTCGACGGCCTGTTCGACATCCGCGCTGTGCGGATTTTGGTGGACACCATTCCCGAGTGTTACACCACGCTGGGTATTGTCCACAGCCTCTGGCAGCCGATTCCGGGCGAGTTTGACGACTATATCGCCAACCCGAAAGGCAACGGCTATAAAAGTTTGCACACCGTTATCGTCGGCCCGGAAGACAAAGGTGTGGAAGTCCAAATCCGCACCTTCGACATGCACCAATTCAATGAATTCGGTGTTGCCGCCCACTGGCGTTATAAAGAAGGCGGCAAAGGCGATTCCGCCTACGAACAAAAAATCGCTTGGTTGCGCCAACTCCTAGACTGGCGCGAAAACATGGCTGAAAGCGGCAAAGAAGACCTTGCCGCCGCCTTTAAAACCGAGCTGTTCAACGATACGATTTATGTTTTGACCCCGCACGGCAAAGTCCTCTCCCTGCCTACGGGCGCCACCCCCATCGACTTTGCCTATGCCCTGCACAGCAGCGTAGGCGACCGTTGCCGCGGCGCAAAAGTCGAAGGACAAATCGTGCCGCTGTCCACACCATTGGAAAACGGCCAACGCGTTGAAATCATTACCGCCAAAGAAGGAAATCCTTCCGTCAACTGGCTCTACGAAGGCTGGGTCAAATCCAACCGCGCCATCAGCAAAATCCGTGCCTATATCCGCCAGCAAAATGCGGATACCGTGCGCGAAGAAGGCCGCGCCCAGCTGGACAAACAGTTGTCAAAAATCTTCCCCAAACCCAATCTGCAAGCATTGGCGGAAAAACTCGGCTTCAAAAAAACCGATGAACTCTATACGGCCATCGGTCAGGGCGAAGTTTCCAACCGCGCCATCCACAAAGCCTGCGGTGCGCTGAATGAGCCGCCTCCTGTGCCGATTGATGAAACCAATATCGTCAAGCAGTCCAAAATCAAAAAAGGCGGCAAAAACGGCATTTTGATTGACGGCGAAGACGGCTTAATGACCACACTTGCCAAATGCTGCAAACCGGCACCTCCTGACGATATTGTGGGCTTTGTTACCCGCGACCGCGGTATTTCCGTCCACCGCAATACCTGCCCTTCTTTCCGCCACCTTGCCGAACAGGCTCCGGAAAAAGTGTTGAACGCAAGCTGGGCAGCCTTGCAAGAAGGACAAGTGTTTGCCGTCGATGTTGAAATCCGCGCCCAAGACCGCTCCGGTTTGCTTCGCGATGTTTCGGATGCGCTGGCGCGTCATAAACTCAACGTTACCGCAGTGCAAACCCAATCGCGTGATTTGGAAGCCAGTATGCGCTTTACCCTTGAAGTCCGCCAAGTCAATGACCTGCCGCGCGTATTAGCCAGCTTAGGCGACATCAAAGGCGTTTTAAGCGTAACGCGCTTGTAGTTCTAACGCACCAAGCAAATCTAAAGGCCGTCTGAAAGCAACTTTTTCAGACGGCCTTTTAAGTTTTTAACACACCAATATCTCAACGCTTCAACTTATCTTTCTTAAAAAGTCAGCCGCAGCCTTAGTCACCTCAATATATAACCCCCTCTTCTATTCTTACAACCAGTTGTTATTTCCTACCGGCATCATTCTCAGGCAAACTTATTATCCTCATGATAAACAAGATATTTCCAATTTAAGAGAGCCTCATGAATACACGAGATTTGTACCCTCACGAGATTTTGCAGGAAGCCATCGGCAAGAGCTGCGCCAAGTCTGAGTTCAGCATCAAAATGTTGGTGATTTTGAGTTTTTTAGGCGGCGGCTATGTCGGCTTCGGCTATCTTGCCTGCCTGCGCGTCATCAGTGGCATTCCGGCCGAATGGAACGGCCTGGCCGCCCTTTTGGGTGCGTCTGTGTTCCCGATTGCGCTGATTTGCATCTTAATCGGCGGCGGTGAGCTGGCAACAGGCAATATGATGATTATGGCTTTGGGCAGATT
>NZ_JBQCWZ010000188.1:0-2031 GCF_051956895.1 Neisseria sp. P0021.S006 | reverse complement strand
GCTTCAAAGCTGACGTAGCTGGTGCTAAGAAAAACGAACGTACTGAAGTTGGTGCAACTGCTGCTTACCGCTTCGGCAACGTAACTCCTCGTGTTTCTTACGCTCACGGCTTCAAAGCTAAAGAAGAAGGCGTGAAACAAGAGAACAGCGCTTACAACCAAGTTATCGTTGGTGCTGACTACGACTTCTCTAAACGCACTTCTGCTCTGGTTTCTGCCGGCTGGTTGAAAGAAGGCAAAGGCGACTACAAATACGAGAAAACTGCTGGCACTGTTGGCCTGCGTCACAAATTCTAATCTTTGGATTAGTATGAAAAAGAGCCTGTTTTATGCAGGCTCTTTTTTATTCTTATGCCCTACCCTCAACGAAAATTAATTTAAGCGTTGTATATAAAAAGGCCGTCTGAAACCAATCAGTTTCAGACGGCCTTTAGTCTATCTATCCTTATTGCCAAATAACAATAAGTTCAACAGACAAGCTTTATTTCTCATTTAAAATCTTACCAACAATCTCGCCCACATCTTTGGACAAACCTTCTTGTGCATGGATGCGTTGCAACTCTTTAGTCATAACGGCTTTGCGGTTGGCTTCCAATTTGTTGCAGATGTTGAAAGCCTGCACCAGTCGAGCGGCAACTTGCGGATTAAAGCGGTCAATTTCCATCACTTTATCTGCTACAAAGCGGTAGCCGCTGCCGTCTTCTGCATGGAAGTGCGGAATATTACGACTGAAGCTCATCAATAAAGAACGGGCTTTATTTGGGTTTTCAATACTGAACTTAGGATGATTCAAGGCCGTCTGAACTTGCTGTAAAGTATCTTTACGGCGACTTGAGGCAATCAGGGCAAAGTATTTGTCCATTACCAAAGCATCATCGGCGAATTTATCGGCAAATTGTGTCAACAAACGATCGCGGATTTCACTTTCATTGCTGTTGATTGCAGATAAGATACCCCATTCGTGGGTCATGTTTTGCGCCATTGCTTCGTAATTCTCCGCAACGTGTTCGATATGCGCAGCGTCAGCACGGAGAACGAATGCCCTACAAGTATTACGCAAAGTACGCCAGCCGGCCAATTCTGGGCTGTATTCATAACGAACAGCAGCATCGGCTTGATTTTCTTGCTCGGCAGCTTGACGGTTCAGCTCGCGCCATTGAGGCAGGAACTTGACGGCAACAGCATTGAGCAAGGCTTCTCGCGCTTGATGAACCTGAATCGGGTCAATATTTTCTTCTTCCGCCCATACATCGGTTTCAGACGGCATTTGCAGCAAAATGGCACGGAATGCTGGATCAAAGTCACCGGAAACCACCAAAGCCAAAGCATCCATCAATGCTTTGTGTTCCGGCAAAGGACGGCCTTCCGCCAATGCCTGACGGTTGGCATTAATGGCACGATGGTACAAGGTTTGAGCAGCTTCCCAACGGGCAAACTCATTTTCATCTGCCGCAAGTAAAGTCGCCAATTCTTGATCGCTGTATGGATAGTTCAGGGTAACCGGTGCAGAGAAGTCACGCAGCAGAGACGGGATAACCGGCTCATTGACACCGCCCAAGACAAAAATCTGCTCGGCCTCGGTCAATACCAAAACCGCCTCTTTCACCCGTTTGCCTTGATATTCAAACTCAACCGCTTCGCCTTTTTCGTTCAGCAAACCAGTTTTGACCGGAATCATCATCGGCTGTTTGTCCGCCATATCGGGCGTGGCCGGAATGGTTTGTTTGATGGTCAATTCAAACGCTCCATCTTTCAGACGGCCTTGAGCATCTAAAACCGGCGTGCCAGCTTGGCTGTACCACAAAGCAAACTGATCAAGATTGATGCCGTTTGCGTCTGCCATTGCGGCACGGAAATCATCACAAGTCACAGCTTGACCGTCGTGGCGTTGGAAATACAGCTTCATGCCTTTTTGGAAGCCTTCTTCCCCAAGCAAGGTGTGATACATGCGCACCACTTCCGCACCTTTTTCATAAACGGTCATGGTGTAGAAGTTGTTCATCTCTTCATAGCTGGCCGGGCGGACAGGATG
>NZ_JBQCWZ010000187.1:0-2037 GCF_051956895.1 Neisseria sp. P0021.S006 | reverse complement strand
CCATGAATTCGTGCAGATCGGTACCGCAGATACCGCACCACGCAACATTAATGCCGACAGTACCCGGAGCTACGGTTGGCTCTGGAATGTCTTCGATGCGGATGTCACCTTTGTTGTAAAAACGTGCTGCTTTCATTGTAACGCTCCTTTTTTTAAAGTGGAGGCCGTCTGAAAAAGACGGTCAATTAGGGAAAGGGAAGCAGTGTGGCGTGTGAAATATTTTTATTGATATGTTTTATATTTGTTATTTTACTACTGATAATATGAAAATGGTTTGTCTTTGCTCAAATTAAAGTTTGTAAATGAAAAAAAGGCCGTCTGAAATGGATAATCTATTTTCAGACGGCCTGGGGCAATAGTTTGAATACGTTATGGTGTAGGATTGTTACTTTTGCCGCGCTTCAGATGCTTTTGGTAGGCGATGACGTAGTCGGCCTTGCTTAAGCCTGCCAATACGCGGATGTGGGCGGCGGCAGATTTAGACATGGATTCCAAGGTATATCCGCCCTCCAGCACGGAAACGATACGTCCTTGACAGCTTGCTGTTGCTTGGACGATTTTGTGTGTCAGCCAGGCAAAATCGGCTTCATGCAGGTTCAGACGGCCTGTTTCGTCTTGTTTGTGCCCGTCAAAACCGGCTGAAAGCAACACCAACTCGGGGCGGAAGGCCGTGAGCTTGGGAAGCCATTGTTCGCGGATGGTCGTACGGAAGATACGGCTGCCTGTGCCCGGTTTGAGGGGCGTATGCAGCATATTCTTATTGCCGGCGTATTGTTCCGCCTGAGGGAAGGGAAAGATGTCGGTTTCAAACAGGTTGAAAAACATCACGCGCGGATCGTCTTGGAGAATCTCCGCCGTACCGTCGCCGAAGTGGACGTCGAAATCGATGACGGCGATGCGTTGCAAGCGGTATTGGGCAATGGCGTGCATCACGCCGGCGGCGGTGTTGTTAATGAGGCAGAATCCGCCGGCGCTGTTGCTGTGGGCATGGTGGCCTGGCGGGCGGATGGCGCAAAAAGCATGCCAGGCTTTTTTGTTCATCACCATATCGACTGCCTTGATGACGGCGCCGGCCGCAAAACGGGCGGCTTGGAGGGAGTCGTGGCAGATGACGGTATCGTCGTCGATACGGTGGATTTTACCGGGAAGCGGCTGTGCGGCCTCTAATTCGTGCAGATAGTTGCGCGAGTGGACCAATGCCAGTTGCGCATCTTTGATTTCGGGTGCTTCAGCGGTTTGCAGATGACGCCAAATGCCTTCCTTTTTTAAGGCGGCTTGAATGGCGCTGATGCGTTCGGGCTTGTCGGGGTGGTTGGTGCCCGGCTGGTGCTGCAAAAATATCGGATGGGAAATCCATACGGTGCGGGCATTTTTGCCAAGTAGTCGACGCAGCAGGGTACGCACGCGCCAAATGATTTTTTTAAGCATGGAAAGTATGTATCGAACGAGTCGCACGGACTGCTAAATATGGTTAATAAATACGGAAATGCTTGGAAATTTTTCAGACGGCCTTTAGAATAGCTCAATTTTACAGTCCGACCAACTGCGTTTTGGGCTGTATGCAGTTTTTTTACTTTATCTTAAAACTCAAAAGAACGGATATATTATGAATCAAGCTGTGGCTCAATTTGCCCCTTTACTGCTGATTATGGTGGTGTTTTACTTCCTGATTATGCGTCCTCAACAAAAGAAATTCAAAGCACATCAAGCTATGCTGGCTGCTTTGAAAGTAGGCGATAAAGTCGTTTTGGCTGCAGGTTTCAAAGGCCGCGTGACCAAAGTCGGCGAGCAATTCTACACTGTCGACATCGGCCAAGGTGCGAGAATCGAAGTAGAAGTGGAACGCAACGCGATTGCCGCGAAAGCCGAATAATCCGTTTTTTTGCGAAAAGCCGCCTCATTTTCCGAGTGCGGCTGTTTGCCTTTATAAATAAAGCAAAGGTTTACCATGAACCGTTATCCTTTATGGAAATACCTGCTGATTGCGTTCACGATTGTGGTTGCGGCTGTTTACTCGCTGCCCAACCTTTTCGGTGA
>NZ_JBQCWZ010000186.1:0-2040 GCF_051956895.1 Neisseria sp. P0021.S006 | reverse complement strand
GGCGTAGGCGACACGTTTGTCGTGAATGCCTTTGAAGTAATAGTTGATACCGAGCTGCTTCACGCGGATACCGACGGAAGGCGCATCGCGGCCGGTAATAATCGCAGTTTGCACGCCGCTAGCCTGAAGCATTTTCAAACCGTGTCCGTCCAAAGTGTGGAACGATTTGATTTCTTCGCCGTTGTCGCGGATAAAAATGCGGCCGTCGGTCAAAACGCCGTCCACATCCAGTATCAGCAGTTTGATGCCTAAAGCGCGTTGTTGCAGGTCGGAAGAGAGGTTTTGCATAAGATTTCCTTATTTCAGACGGCCTATTCTAGCATAAGGCCGTCTGAAAACGTTTTTGCCGTCGATTCAGACAATTCGTGCCATCAATAAATCGTGCATGTTCAGCGCGCCAATCAGTACGCCGTTTTCTTCGACCACCAGCAAACCGTTCACATGGCCGCTTTGCATGGCTTTCAAGGCTTCGGTGGCTAGGCGGTCGGCGGAGATGGTTTTCGGCGAAGCGTGCATGATGTCGTCCACTTTCAAACCGGCAAAGCTGTCGCGTTCTTGAAACAGACGGCGTAAGTCGCCATCGGTAAATACCCCTTTCAGACGGCCTTCGGCATCGGTTACCGCCAACATGCCCAAGCCTTTTTCACTCATGCGGACAATGGCCTCTTTCAACGGAGTGCCCAACAAAACGGCAGGCAGGGCTTCGTCTTTGTGCATAATATCCGCCACACGCAACAGCAGGCGTTTGCCCAAGCTGCCGGCCGGATGGCTTAAAGCAAAATCGTCGGGCGTGAACGCACGTGCGCGCAGTAGGACAACCGCCAGTGCATCGCCCAACGCCATGACGGCGGTCGTACTGGAAGTCGGTGCAAGGCCGAGCGGACAGGCTTCTTTGGAAACCGCCGCGGTAATATGGATATCGGCATGACGCGCCATGGTGGAAGTCGGATGGGCAGTGATGCAGATAAGCGTGATGTTTTTGCGTTTCAACGCCGGAATAATCGCTGCAATTTCATCGCTTTCGCCGGAATTGGAAATGGCAATCACGACATCGTGGTCCACAATCATGCCCAAATCGCCGTGCGCCGCTTCGGCAGGGTGGACGAAAAACGCAGGCGTTCCGGTCGAAGCCATGGTTGCCGCCATTTTGCGGCCGATGTGTCCGGACTTGCCCATGCCGGTAATGACCACCCTGCCCTTGCAGTGCAACAACGCTTCCGCCGCACGGACAAAATCATGGTCCAAAGCCGCCGCAATTTCACGCAAACCTTCGGCTTCCGTATCCAATACATCGCGCGCCCAGTCGAGATAAAGTGTGTTTTCCGCCATCAAAGCCGCCTTTCATGCTTGAATTTAGGTTTGTTTTGCCCAAATTAATCAGCTGTAAACTGTTCAAATTCATCGAATCGGCGTAGCATTATCGCCACTTCACAAACAAACCTATTATGTAAAAGGAATCAGAGATGACTATTTTATCAGACGTTAAAGCATTAGGACAACAAATCTGGTTGGACAACCTCTCCCGTTCGCTGGTACAAAGCGGCGAATTGGCCGAAATGCTGAAACAGGGCGTGTGCGGCGTAACTTCCAATCCTGCCATTTTCCAAAAAGCCTTTGCAGGCGATGCCCTGTACGCCGACGAAGTAGCCGCGCTCAAACAGCAAGACCTGACCCCGAAACAACGCTACGAAACCATGGCGGTTGCCGATGTACAAGCCGCCTGCGACGTGTGCCTTGCCGAACACGAATCCACCGGCGGCAAAACCGGCTTCGTCAGCCTCGAAGTTTCACCCGAATTATCCAAAGACGCACAAGGCACGGTTGAAGAAGCGCGCCGCCTGCACGCCGCCATCGGCCGTAAAAATGCCATGATTAAAGTACCGGCAACCGACGAAGGCATCGAAGCGCTTGAAACCCTCGTTTCAGACGGCATCAGCGTCAACCTGACCCTGCTTTTCTCCCGCGCCCAAACCCTCAAAGCCTATGCGGCCTACGCGCGCGGCATTGCCAAACGTTTGGAGGCGGGACACGATGTTTCCC
>NZ_JBQCWZ010000185.1:0-2041 GCF_051956895.1 Neisseria sp. P0021.S006 | reverse complement strand
AGCTAAAGTCAACCGTGACGACTTGGCCGTTGCTTCCCTGCTGAAAAACCGCGACCCTGAGTTGTACGCTTCTCTGAAAAAAGAAGCCAAAGCCGACAACAAAGGCAAATAATCAAGCCATTCAAAAAGCCGTCTGAAATTCGTTTTCAGACGGCCTTTTTACTTTCTGCACACTAAGGGCATGTCGCATACATGTCCTTTTTCATTTACGGCTGATACTGTTTGAAATAGTCCAACACCGTTTGCGGCAGCCATTGCAGATTCAGACGGCCCTGATCGCGGCTGACAAAGCCGACATGACCGCCGTATGCCGGTTGCAACAGCGTAACGGCCGAGGACACATCCCGCCCGGTCGGCAGGGCTTCCGGCGGCAGGAAGGGGTCGTTGACGGCATTAAGCAACAGCAACGGCGTATCCACGCCTTTCAGAAACGGTTTGCAGGAATTGCGGCGGTAGTAATCGTGGCGGTCGGCAAAACCGTGTAGCGGCGCGGTAAAGCGGTCGTCAAAATCGCCAAGCGTTTTGCAGTTTTGCTGGCTTAAGGCCGTCTGAAACCGGGGAATCGCCTGGGCTTTCGGCAACAGTGAATTCAAAAAATAGCGCGTGTAAATCAGTCGCGTCATGCCCTGATCAAAACGCGTACCTGCCGCTACGGCATCAACCGGTGCAGAAACGACGGCAGAAGCGCGCGGAACGGCATTGCTGCCCTGCTCGCCCAAATATTTGGCCAAAGCATTACCCCCCAAAGAAACGCCGACGGCGTAGATGATTGAATAGCGTCGGGCAAGCGTGTTGAGCATAAAGGCGATTTCGGACGTATCGCCGAGGTGGTAGAACACGGGCGCGGTGTTTTCTATGCCGCCGCAACTGCGGAAATGGGCAACCACGCCGTTCCAACCGCGCTGCTGTACGGCTTTCATCAACTCGACCGCGTAATGGCTCTCGCTGCTGCCTTCCAGTCCGTGGAACAAAACCACCAACGGCGCATCGGGGTCGGCGCTGTCGACAAAATCGTAGGCAACTTGGGTTTTGCCGGTGCTGTCGGGCAGAAGCTCGCGGCGGTAGTCAGGCGCTTTGCCTTGCAGCAGCTTGGCAAACAGGGTGTCGGCATGGCCGTTTCTGAGCCAATAAGGCGTGTTGGGTGAACGTGTATTCATGATTCGTTTCTTCTATTTTTCAGACGGCCTGAAGATGAGCATATACACCAGCAAGGCAGTCAGCGTGCCGTTTGTCCAGCCTGCCCAAACGTCGGTGGGATAATGCACGCCCAAATAAATGCGTGAAAACCCGGTCAGCAGGGCAAAGGAAATACCGCCTATCCAAGCGGCGCGGCGGTAGCGCGTGCGGCGGCAAAGCAATATCAGCATGACGGCAATGGCGGCGGAAAACGTACTGTGGCCGCTGGGAAAGGAAAAATTGCTCTCTTCAATCAGGCGCGGCCAAAGCAGCGGACGTTCGCGGGCAAACCAAACCTTCACAATCAGCATGTTCAAAGTCGGCATCAATGCCGCCAACACGCAAAACAGTGCTTCGCGCTTCTTATCGGCAAAATACAGGGCTGCGGCGACTGCGCCGATCAGCGGCACGGCAATCTCGGTTTTGCCCAGATAGTGCAACACGGTGGCAATCGGGTCAAACCATGTGCCCGCATGGGCATGGACGGCGTGCATCAGCGGCGGTTCAAAAGCGAAGCCGCCATATTGCGCCAGCCAAATGCCGATGATGAGGGTCGGCGGCAAAAACAGCAAAGAGGCAAAAATCAGTGCGCGTCTGGATTGGGCCGGGGATAAGTGCATTATTCCACCGTTTCTTTCAAAGTCGCGCCAATCGCCTGCAAACCCTGCAACGCATCTTCCCACGCCGTATCCAACAAGCGGCAGGCCTCACCTTCCGCTTTGATGCCGAACTCGATATGCGGCGGAGTGTAACGGCCGTCTGAATCGGTACGGCCCACGGTGGGCAGGCTGTAAGAACGGACACCGGCGTAGGTACGCTCGAGATGTTCCATAATCGGCGTAATGCGCGACTCGGGTTGGTCGAA
>NZ_JBQCWZ010000184.1:0-2013 GCF_051956895.1 Neisseria sp. P0021.S006 | reverse complement strand
AGGATGTGTGTAAGAGACCGTTACAAGCTCTATCTGTATCACGCGCTGAGTATGGAAGAAATGGAAAAACGCGGCTACAAGCCTGACGTTTTATGGAAAGACCCGTTGTATCGCGGCAAAGCCGTTGCCCCATACCACGCACACACTGCTGAAACAGCTACTTCGCCGATTTACACCGAACATGATGATGCCTACTTAGACGAATGCCTGGAAAATTTAAAAAGTAAAGGCATCATGTTATAAACCCATTTTTCAGACGGCCTGAATATTGAATACCCAAGGCCGTCTGAAGCCGCTTTAACCACAACCACTCTTAAACAACCGAGACAATAAAAATGCCAAAAATTACCGTACTCCCACACGCGACATTATGCCCCGAAGGCGCGGTTATCGAAGATGCGCCCGAAGGTCAAACCGTCCTTGACGTACTGCTCGACCATGACATCGAAGTCGATCACGCCTGCGAAAAATCCTGCGCCTGCACCACCTGCCATGTGATTATCCGCAAAGGTTTTGACAGCCTGGAAGAACCGACCGAATTGGAAGAAGACCTGCTCGACCAAGCATGGGGCTTGGAAGCCGATTCTCGCTTGAGCTGTCAGGCAGTGGTTGCCGATGAAGATTTGGTCGTAGAAATTCCTAAATATACAATCAACCACGCTCGTGAAGACCATTAAAACAATGGTTTAATGAAAAAGGCCGTCTGAAACCACAAATTCATGGTTTTCAGACGGCCTTTTGGTGATACAGCAAATTATTCGATATGAGGAAAAATAAAACGCATACGCGAAATCTGCATAGCAGCCACTTTCTGCGTGGCGGAGTAATTTTCGATTTTTTCTTGAATTCTGATTTGATGCAGATTGCCGTTATAACGGGGAGCAGCATTCTGAGATTTATTTACTGTCGGCAGTTCAGCCTCTGCCTTTAACGCTTCCTCTGCCTCGATGGCTGAAAGCGCAGCCTCATCCCTTACCAAACCGAAACGCTCGATAATGGCATTGGCTTCATCTATATAATGAGATTTGTCCACGCCATTTTCCAACGCCGCATCTTCAAGCACGACCGACAAATGCTTGCCGCACTTTTCGATACGCTCTGCGATCCGCGAATAAACCATCCAACGTTTCAACCTCAACGCGCCTGCATCGTCATTGGGCGAAGCGGCATCCAGTTTAATTAAGCCATAGTGCTTGCCGTAATACAGACGGAACACCAGCTGCTTCAAACCTTCTGTTTCGTCCAGCATCCGATAAAGTTCGCGAACCAACAGCAGCAAACGGTCAAATGCGCCTGCTTTAGACAGATACTCCGGATCATCTGAAGCAAGCGCGTAAATTAGTTTGGATAGCTTGGCGTTGAGTGCGTTATTCATCTTTTTTTCCTTTTATTTTTAAGCGATGGATTTCGTATTAAGAGCCGTTCCAAATGATTTGGTTGCATTGAGATAATGTAAATTATTCATGCGCAAACCATCATTCAAAACGGAATAAAATATATAAAACGGCAAATTCAAAGCGAATGTGCCGTAGTTTTTAAGTGTCGTGCCGTATTTTAACGCAAATATGCTATTTTGTTAAAAAATACCCGCATTATTTATATCCGCATCTGCAGTAAAACATTCTGGCAGTCCGACTTCTTCTTGATTAAAATAATTACTATTAGCCCAAACCCAATAAAGGAACACATCATGAAATGGACAGATACCCAACGCATCGCCGAAGAACTCTACGACTTACACGGTGACAGCATCGACCCGAAAACCGTACGCTTTACCCAACTGCGTGATCTGATTATGGCTTTGCCTGGATTTGACGATGATCCGGCGCGTTGCGGCGAGCGCATTCTCGAAGCCGTGCAACAAGCATGGATAGATGAAGCAGAATAAGCTTTCTTCCCTTCCCTATCAAACAAGACCTCAGGCTATTTTTCAGACGGCCTGAGGTCTTTATTAAATCTATTCATACAATTTTGGAAAATTTCGAAATTGACTCATACTGACCTCAAATTTAT
>NZ_JBQCWZ010000183.1:0-2050 GCF_051956895.1 Neisseria sp. P0021.S006 | reverse complement strand
AGGCAACCCCTGTCCACCCCGTCAATACACACTCCGCTCCAAGCAACAATACGCGCGCACCTTCAGGCAATGCAGACGAATTGATCGGCAGCGCCATGGGCTTGCTCGGCGTGGCCTACCGCTACGGCGGCACATCGGCTTCTACCGGCTTTGACTGCAGCGGCTTCATGCAACACATCTTTAAACGCGCCATGGGCGTGAACCTGCCGCGCACCTCTGCCGAACAGGCGCAAATGGGCGTTGCCGTGAGCCGTTCGGAATTGCAGCCGGGCGACATGGTCTTTTTCCGCACCATGGGCCACGGCCGTATTTCCCACGTCGGCCTTTACATCGGCAACAACAATTTCATTCACGCACCGAGAACGGGAAAACGTATCGAAATTACCAGCCTCGGCCACAAATATTGGAACGGAAAATACGCCTTTGCCCGTCGCGTGAAGAAAAACGACCCATCCCGTTTCTTGAATTGAGGTGTACGATGGCGATGCCGCAAATGCCCAAATGGTATGACGACGACGGTCAGATTGTTTCCTGCACCGAAAAGGTCAAAGTCATGACCGAAAACTTAAACGAACTGTACCAAATAGCGCAGGACGCATTTGAAGACGCGCTGCTGATGGGTTGTTCCGAAAAACAGTTGCGCGAATACTTCCACGACTTAATAGCCGGACTGGAAAACCCTTATCAAAAAAACGGTTAGTTATTCGATCCATACAAAAAAGGCCGTCTGAAAGTTTTTCAGACGGCCTTTTCTTATTGGGCAGATCCTCTGCCCAATTGCTAACATTCCACCACGCGCACAGATACCGGTATGGCTTTTTTCTGCAAGGTAACGGCCAGGCCGGCGAGTGAGGTTTCTTTGTAGGTTGCCTTCATATCGCGGCCGGTTTGCAGCATGGTTTGAATCACTTCATCAAGTGAGACTTTTTTATCTGTGCCGTCTTCCAAAAGCGCAAGGGTGGCGAGCTTGAGGGCTTTTTCGGCGGCGATGCCGTTGCGCTCGATACAGGGGATTTGCACCAAGCCGCCGACAGGATCACAGGTCAGACCCAAGTGGTGCTCCATTGCCATTTCGGCGGCGTTTTCCACTTGTTTCGGTGTACCGCCGATGACTTCGGCGTATGCGCCCGCCGCCATGGAACATGCTACGCCAACTTCGCCTTGGCAGCCGACATCCGCGCCGGAAATTGACGCATTGGTTTTATACAAAATACCGATGGCACCGGCAGTCAGCAGGAAATCCTCAACACGAGATTGGTTAGCGTGCGGATTAAATTTGCGGAAATAGTGTAAGACGGCAGGAATAATGCCTGCTGCGCCGTTGGTCGGTGCGGTGACAACGCGGCCGCCGGCGGCATTTTCTTCATTGACCGCCATGGCGTACACCATCGGCCAAAGTTGGGTATTGACGATTTCGCTCTCGCGCAGGACTTTGAGTTTGGCCGCCAACTGCGGCGCGCGGCGGCGGACGTTCAAGCCGCCCGGCAATTGCCCTTCCGCACCCAAGCCGCGCTTGATGCAGTTTTCCATCACATCGGCCACAGCGGCCACACGACGGCGGACTTCCTCCTCATCGCAACCTGCCAACGCCGCTTCATTAGCCAACACGACTTCGGAAATATTCAACTGGTTCAGACGGCATTGTGCCAACAACTCGTCGCAGTTTTCGTAAGGGTATGGCACGTCTGAATTTTCCTGCGCTTCTTGTGCAAACCCTTCGTCTGTTACGATAAAACCGCCGCCAACCGAATAATAGATCTGTTCTTTCAGCTTCAGGCCGTCTGAATTATAGGCGATAAAGTTCAAACCGTTCGGATGTTTGGGCAACACTTTGTCGCCGCGGATATCCAAATCTTTTTCGGGATTGAAGGTCATTTCACGGCCGTTGAATTTTAAAACGTGCTGCGTGCGGATGCGTTCCAAGCGTTGGGGGATGTCTGCAAGCGGAATATCGTGCGGCAGGCTGCCTTCCAAACCAAGCAGTAATACATCGAATGTACCGTGTCCGATACCGGTCAAAGCAAGCGAGCCGTACACTTCACTGACAATA
>NZ_JBQCWZ010000182.1:0-2051 GCF_051956895.1 Neisseria sp. P0021.S006 | reverse complement strand
TGGCCAGCAGGCCGGTAAACAACAGGATCAGGATAATCCATGTGCCGTATGGCTCGATTTTACGGAACTGCATGGACTGTTTGGCGTTGAGAAAGGTATCGATAAAAATACCGCCGTCCCAAGGCAATATCGGAATCAGGCTGAATGCGACCCAAATCGAGTTCACCATCACGCCGTAACCGGCCATCTGCGCCAAGGGCGCTTGATAAGACTCAGGCACATACGCAGCAAGTACGACGACAAAGCCCCAAAAGAACGCCAAAATCAAATTGGCAATCGGGCCTGAAATCGACACCCAACGCCACGCACGGCGTGGATCACGGAAATTGCGCGAATCAATGGGCATAGGACGCGCCCAGCCGAACAGGAAACTGCCTATCATCAGACACACCAACGGCACGACAATCGTACCGACAGGGTCGATGTGCGGCAGCGGATTAAGCGTCAAACGCCCAAGCTGCTCGCCGGTATGGTCGCCCCAATAACGCGCCGTATAACCGCGTGCCACTTCGCGCACGGTAATGGCCAACAACACAGGCAATACTGCCAGCAGAAATACGCCTAAATCAAAATTTGCAAACATGTTTTTCCTTATCAAACACGCCGTCTGAAAACAGAAATATCCTTAAATATCCTTTCAGACGGCCTGAGGCTTTAATCTTCCTGTTTTTTGTCCGAACCGAAAAACTCTTTCAGCTCTCGCCAAGTAATGCCTTTACCTTGCGGATTCAATTTGAAGACTGGTTTGCCGTAATTGCTGTACACGTTGTCGCCGATAATATTGATGGCCTTATGTGTGCCGTTGATTTGCATATACATGCGGGAAGCCAAAATACGGCCTTTGCGGTCAAGATAATAGTCGACAACAGGATTGTTACCGGATATACGCTGGAAGCTAAGTGGCTGGTTATCACTTATGCTGACAAACATACTGAAAAATTCCCGCGCATTTTTATAATCTTCTTCTGTTGACCCTGGTTGGGGCGTTTTCTGTAATTTCGACAATTCTTCATCAAAAGCCTTAGCCACTGCCTTCATTACGACTGAATCATACTCTGGTTTCATGACATGACGTACACGATAGCGTGCATGGTTTGCCTTACCAAAGGCATCCATTTCTTTAAATACATATGCATCGGCAGGCATAGCCTTATTAGCACTCAAAAAAGCACGCACCCCTGCCTCTGCAATATGATCAAAAGGCACGCCTTTCGAATCACCGATTTCTTTCAAACTCAATTTTAAAGGTTCTTTGATTAAACGTTTGCCGATTTTCTCATCGGTGTACGCATTAACAATGGCAGACACGCTGGCAGGCGGATCAACATAGACTTCCCATTTTGCCGCATCCAGTTTCATAGGAAGTTTGATACTAAGTTTTTCATTGTGGTTGTTGATGGCCAATTCAGGAATCATCTCAAACTGACGCGTTGATAGGTCAACAGCTACCTCATAATTCAGATGAACCCCTTCCATGTAACTGGATATGGCAGGATATTTATCCAGATAATCAACGGCAACTTGTGCGATATTGCCGTCCGGCAAGGCATCAAGCATTGCATTGCGGAACTCAGCCTCTTCTCGTTCAGAAAACTCCTGCTTCAAAGCAGCGTCGTCTTCTTGAGCAACCTCCATAGAGGCTGCCGCCTCCCCCTCTTTGGCTTTGGCATCCTCTGCTTTCGCTTCGGCTTTCTTTTCCACCTTTTCATCTGCCAATACAGCTTCAGCCAATGGGCTGATATATACTTGAGAGCTGCCTGTGATGTTAAAGCTGTGGTCTTCTTTTAAAATACGGTCATTGGAAATCGACATGACCTCGTGCGCGGTTTTGTGATCCAAATTACTGCACGCGCTCAAACTAAATGCCGCAGCAATGGCCAAACCAATTATCTTCTTCATTCTGCCCAACCTTTTTGACGAAATGATTTTATTAGCACAATTTAACACAAGGCACCGATTCCATAAAGGCTTTCAAACAGCATGATTCATTGCTTCTCACTATCATACCTAATTCGATCGCCCTATCTATTTCAAGCCTAAAGGCCGTCTGA
>NZ_JBQCWZ010000181.1:0-2058 GCF_051956895.1 Neisseria sp. P0021.S006 | reverse complement strand
CCATAAAATATTAAGGGAATTTAAATAACAAAAACCTGCCTTTGAAAAGGCAGGTTTTTTTCAGACGGCCTTTGAGCCGTTAAAGATTTTGCAAACGTTCGACAGAAGGTGCGTAGTAGTAAGCACCTGATACGGCTTTAGACAAATGTTTCAGCAGTAAGTCGGTTTTGCCGTCAGATTCGCCGAACATATTGAGCAGTTGAACTTCAATATTGTGCAGCGTGTTGCAATAGGAAGTGAACATCAAACCATGTTCGCCGCTGAGTTTGCCGAAGGGTAGGCTGCGGCGGACAATTTTCAGGCCAACGCCGTTTTCTTTAACATTGACGCGGCCGAGATGGGAATCTGGCAGGCGCACGTCTTTGCTGAATTCGTCATTGGTTTCTTTGCTGCGGCCAACGCTGGCTTCTTGTTCGGCAGTGGGAACGGCATCCCATTTTTTCAAATCGTGCAGGTATTTTTGCAGCAAAACATAGCTGCCGCCGGCATCAGGCTTGCCTTCGGGAATAATGGCGACATTGCGCACATTGTCATCGCCCTGCGGATTTTCCGTACCGTCGACAAAACCGTCCAAGCCGCGGTCTTCATACAGGCGCAGGCCGTGTTCTTCAGTGGCTACGCGGATGCTGTCGCCGAATGCGCTGAAAACAGATTGGGCCAAGGCGTAGGCGGCTTTTTGCTCGGTGGCTTGAATGTGGATATAGAGGTCGTGTTGGGTGGAGGGTGCGAGGCCGTTGCCCAATTCTGGGAAAGGTTTGATTTCGCTGCCTTCGTCAGTATGGCCGAACGATTGCCATGCGCGGCTGCCAAAGGCAATGGTCAAACCCAAAATATCATTCGGAAAACGGGTTTTCAGTTTAGCCAGAGCCTCCAAAGAAAGACGGCAGGCAGATTTGATGTCTTCATTGCGGCCGTCTGAAATGTCTGCTTCGATAAAAATACCGGCTTGTGCGTGATCAGGAATAATGGCTGATTGGGGATGGCTCATGATGATTCCTTTCAAAATATTATGGGTTTTTACGCGGGGGATTATACACTGAAAGTTTCAGACGGCCTAAAATCTGCCTTTTGATTTTTTAGGGCGGAAAGGCATGTTTGGCAAGATGTTTTTTGTGAGCGTCATTCTGTTGCAAGTGTTTACATTCGGGCTCGGGCGTTCGCTGCAATGGTTGTTTGCGCCTTGGATTGGCAAAGTCGGCAGACGTTGGCTGATGGGTATTTCCTATTTCATTACAAACGGCTTGTTGGTCGGTTTGCTGCTGGAGTTGGGACATATAATATTCCGCGCGATGGCGTTTTGGATGGTGATCTTGCTGTTTGTGATGTATGCCGCGCTGGCGACATTTATCCTGTATCTTTTGCTGCGCCGTTTTATGGCACGCCAACTGCTGTCACGAAGCCTGCGGCTGTTTGCGCCTTTGTTTGTGGCCGGTTTGCTCGGTTTTGGGATGTATAACGCCTATACGCCTGTTGTTCGCCATCAGACTGTATTCATCAATAAGAAAATGGATAAGCCGCTGCGTATCGGCGTGGCCAGCGATTTGCACTTGGGGATTTTGTTTGGCGCGCGTCAATTGGACAAGCTAACGGACATCATGAAGCGGGAAAAAGTCGACATGGTGTTGCTGCCGGGGGATTTGATGGACGATACCGTTGATGCCTACCTTAAAGAAAACATGAAACCGCATTTGCAGAAGCTGACTGCGCCGATGGGCGTTTATGCCACTTTGGGCAATCATGACTGGTTCCGCGATCAGAAGCGTATCAAACATGAATTGGAAGCGGCAGGTTTGACGGTTTTGGCCAATCAGGTTCTGGAAGTGAATGGTGTGTTGCTGGTAGGGCGGAGCGATGATTTGGATCGCAAGCGTCCCAGTGCGGAGCAGCTTTTGGAAGGTCAAAATACCCAATTACCGGTTTTATTGATGGATCACCGTCCTACTTCAATCGAAACCCATGCCCGGCTGCCGATTGATGTGCAGGTCTCCGGCCATGTCCACAACGGCCAAGTTGCACCTGCCAACCTTATCGTCCGTACGCTTTATCGTCTTGCTTACG
>NZ_JBQCWZ010000180.1:0-2065 GCF_051956895.1 Neisseria sp. P0021.S006 | reverse complement strand
GTATTGTTGATTCGTATCTGCACCACAACCGCGTTGCCGGTGCGCTGATCGGTTTCCAACAAAACTTTATCGGCGAGGGCAACCGTTTGGATTGGAACGGCCACGAAGCGGACGGCGGTACCGGCTACGGTATGGCTGTGGTTGCGGGCAGCTACAATTACGGTGTCACATACCGTAAAAACACGACCAACCACAACTACCGCAAAGGCTTGGATGTGCATGATGGTACAGGCATTGTCATTGAAGACAATGTGTTAACAGGTGACCGGCTGTATGGTATTGCTGCTTACAACCGCCAGTTTTCTATGGATAAAGTCAAAATTACCGGCAATACCATTATCCAAGACCCGAGCTTCCGCTTGAATGTTGATGATGACTTGGGCAAGTACTATCACATGTATTCAGGTATCCAGGTGCAAACCAATACCCAATACAAAGATTTGCACTCGGCTAACAAAGGCTATTTCGATATCAGCAATAATGTCATTAAAAATCTGACGGTTTATCAAAACAATATTCAGACTTACGCGATTGAGTTCCGTAACCATGAAAGCAAAATGGATTACACGCTCAATATGGCAAATAACAAGATCAGCGGCGAATCCACCAAATATCTGATTGCCGTCATCAACGATACCTACGACCGCGTTTTATCTAAAAACGGCATTGGCAGCGGTACTATTACCATTAGCGGCAATGATGCCGATATCGGCAAGATTATGAAAGGCGCGGTGCCGGTTTATGTGGAAGAACACCATGGCAATGTCGCTATGCATGGTGCGGTGACCATTCACAACAACAAAATTTCCGTGCGTGAAAAATCTGACGGCTATGTCGAATTTGCTTATTTGAAAAGTAATGCCAAAGAGTACAACATCACTAATAACACATTGAAACTTGGTGGTGCCCTGGATGATGTTTTGGTAGACGTATACAGTACCAACCCTAAGGGCAAGGCATCTTTAAATGTAGCCAACAATAAAATCATGACGGACATCAAAGACGAACTGTATGATTCATGGCTGCGCTTTGAAAATAACATCAAAACGTATTCAGAAGGCAATAGCCATAATGGTGCAGCACTGACAAAGGTGAATACGACCGGCAGTAAAGTTGCCTTGAGCGATATCTTGTCAGAAGCCAACTATATTGTCGCAACAACTAAAGATGCTGTGTATCACCATACTAAGAATGTGTATACATCAGGAGTGGAAGAACATCATACAACGACAGGGATTTTGTAAGCTGTTGAAGCTGTAATCTTTATGGTCTAAATATCGATAAATAAAAAAAGGCCGTCTGAAAATTTTCAGACGGCCTTTTCATCTAACTCACATTATTTAGCCAGTTCGGCACGCAGTTTGTGGGTTACATTCATCATCACTTGGAGTTGTTCCAGAGTTTCTTTCCAGCCACGGGTTTTCAGGCCGCAGTCTGGGTTAACCCACAGACGTTCAACCGGTACAACCTCGATGGCTTTGCGCAACAGGTGCTCAACTTCAGCTTCAGTCGGTACGCGTGGGCTGTGGATGTCGTAAACACCTGGGCCGATGTCGTTCGGGTATTTGAATTCGCCGAACGCAGTCAAGAGCTCCATATCGGAACGTGAAGTTTCGATGGTGATGACGTCAGCGTCCATGGCGGCGATGGCAGGCAGGATGTCGTTGAACTCAGAGTAGCACATATGAGTGTGGATTTGGGTGCTGTCTTCGCAACCGGTAGAGGACAGGCGGAAAGATTCACCGGCCCAGTTCAGGTAGGCATCCCAATCGGCACGTTTCAAAGGCAGACCTTCGCGGATGGCAGGTTCGTCAATTTGGATGACTTTGATACCGGCTTTTTCCAGATCCAATACTTCGTCGTTCAGAGCCAGTGCGATTTGTTTGCACACGGTAGCGCGAGGAATATCGTTGCGGACGAAAGACCATTGCAGAATGGTTACAGGGCCGGTCAGCATACCTTTCATCGGGCGTTTGGTCAGGCTTTGAGCGTAAGTAGACCAAGCAACAGTCATGGCTTCAGGACGGCTTACGTCACCGAAGATGATAGGTGGTTTAACGCAGCG
>NZ_JBQCWZ010000179.1:0-2072 GCF_051956895.1 Neisseria sp. P0021.S006 | reverse complement strand
GTATTATCGACAATATGCGGCAGCTTGATTTGAAAGGTAAACATTAGCAGCCCGACCAACATGGATAAGATGTTGATATTGGTAAAAATGGTTTTCCAAGCCACATTGCCTCGGCCGCAAATCAACAGGCGCAGATGCGTCCAAAACAAAAACGTCTGCACCAAGATAAAACCAGTGGTATAAATCACCCATTCCGCACCAAATACCGACATCACCAAAGGGATAATCAAGTTGCCCGAATTACTGTACACCGTCGCCGCGTGTTCGAGCCCATCGAGTTTGAACAAGTGTTTAAACACCCTGCCCAAAACAATCAACACCACATGGAAAAACACCGCCAGCATGACGGAAAGCTTCAGCCCTTCGATAATCTGCGGCGTATTGTCCATCTGAAAGGCATGAATCATGACGGACGGGCTGATCAGGTAAAGCGCGATAACGGAGAGCGTGTAGCTGTTTTCCGATTTCAACAGCCCGGCTTTTACCAAGGCCACGCCCATCAAAACAATCAGCGTCAGCTCGGTAATTTTTCCGGCAAGCAGGAAAGAGGTTTCCATGATAAAAAAGCGGCAAAAACGTTGATTTTACGCTTCTACCGCTTCGCATGCCAAATTCAGACGGCCTCAACATTCAAGACTATCTGAAATTTTCTACCACAGATAGGTTACGCTGGCTCCACCGCCTGCACCACCCTTAGATGCGCCGACAGCAGAACCTTTCACCAGCCATTTGCCGCTGGCGGATACTTTCGATACTCCGACAGCAAAACCGGCCTTTCCGCGCCAAACGCCGCTGCCAATGGATACCGCACCCTGTCCCGGCTGGTAAGCCTGTCCCAGATTACCCACCGCAATCGCAGCGGCAGAGCCGGCATCCGCACGGTCTTCCAGTTTTTTCATTTCTACGCGTGTTTCAGCTCGTATCTGATTGATTTGAGCAGCCACCGCCGACTCTTTTTGCTGACTATCGGCCTGCCATCTTTCCGCAAGCCTTTTAACCTGAGCCACATTTACCGCATCCGTATCCTGAGTACCGGCAGCCACATGGGTAATTTGACGGCTGTCCTTTTCATTGCCAACTGAAACCGCGCCCAATGTCGATTTCCATGTCTTGTCTTCAGATTGACTTGCCGACTGTGTCGCAAAATCATAGCCTGCCTGACCTGCAGCCAAATCTGCGATGCTTTGCGCACCCAGAGCCACCCCTTTCTCGGCTTTACCTTTGGCTTGGAAACCGAGTGCCAAAGATTTCTCTTCCAAAGCCGATGCACCGCCGCCGACTGCCGTACCACCTTCTTTACGCACACTGGAGCTGGTGCCGACAGCCAGACCGTTCAAGGCTGTAGCGGAAGACTCGACACCCAAAGCTACACTGTTTACGGCATTCGATACCGCACGCGTACCAACCGCCACTGCTTGATAACCTTCTGCTTCAGCAGCCGATGCCAGCGCAAGTGATTGAGTTCCACGTGCTTTAGCTCGATCACCTAAGGCCGTCGCGCTGAGCGCATCCGCCTCACTATCTCTGCCGATAGCTACTGCATCAATATTACTTGCCTGAGCGCCATTACCTACCGCAACGGCACGCAAAGCCGAAGCCTTGGACAGCAGACCGACTGCAACGGATTGACCGCCAGAAGCAGCCGCTGCGCCACCGACTGCTACATCATTTGTTCCCTTGGCATGGGCCCGAAAGCCAACCGCCACCGACCGCAATGCCTCCGCTTTGGATTCGCCACCCAAAGCAGTTGCGCTCAAACCGGAAGCGGCAGAATCATAACCCAAAGCCATCGCCTTATAGCCATTTGCTTTAGCCTTGTCGCCAACTGCAGCGGCATTTTCGCCCGATACGGATTCCTTACCGACAGCCAAAGAACCCGTCTTGTGCATGGTTCCAGCAACAATACCTCCGTCCGCATACGCAGTACCGAAAAAAAGCGCTAAAGCCAAACACAAAGGACTGAGCGATACATTCAGTTTCATCTTTATATTCTCCATTTTTTAAATATTAAAAATATCTCGTTCAATCAAATTAATACTTTTGAACTAGTTATATTGTATATATTTTTATTC
>NZ_JBQCWZ010000178.1:0-2073 GCF_051956895.1 Neisseria sp. P0021.S006 | reverse complement strand
AAACAGCACCACCCGCAGCGGTATCAACCCCCGCAACATACACATCACCGACGAAGCGGGACAACTTGCCCGAACAGGCAGGACTGCCAAAGAAACCGAAGCGCGTATCCACACCGGCATCGACACCGAAACTGCGGATCAACACTCAGGCCGTCTGAAAAACAGCTTCGACAAAGACGCGGTGGCCAAAGAAATCAACCTGCAAAGGGAAGTAACACAGGAGTTCGGCAAAAACGCCGCCCAAACCACAGCAGCCGTTTCCGACAAACTCGGCAATACCCAAAGTTACGAACGGTATCAGGCAGCCAAAACCCTGCTGGAGGCCAAACTGCAAAATACGGACAGCGAAGCCGAAAAAGCCGCTATCCGCACATCCCTCGGTCAAGTAAACGCCTACCTTGCCGAAAACCAAAGCCGCTACGACACCTGGAAAGAAGGCGGCATAGGCAGGAGTATCCTGCACGGGGCGGCAGGCGGACTGACGACGGGCAACCTCGGCGGCATACTGGCCGGCGGCGGCACTTCCCTTGCCGCACCGTATTTGGACGAAGCAGCGGAAAACCTCGGCCCGGCGGGCAAAGCGGCGGTCAACGCACTGGGCGGAGCGGCCATCGGCTATGCGGCGGGCGGAAATGTCGGTACGGCGGCAGTAGGGGCGAATGTCGATTGGAACAATAGGCAGCTGCACGACAGCGAGATCAGAAAAATTAAAGATAATGCCGCCAAATTTGCCAAACTCCATCCCGGCATTTCCCAACAGCAGGCAGAAAAGCGGCTGGTGGCGCAAGCCATGCGTCAGGTCGATGCGGCTTATTATGCCAAACATGCCGACACCGACACGGCGGCGGAACAATTCCTGCGCAGCATAGCGGGAAGTTTCAAAGCCGACGGGGAAACGTTCCTGGATTTTGCCCCGATGAAGTATTACAGGGACAGCGGTAAATTTGCCGAACAGCAGGGTTATAGGGAAACGAGGGAGCAGTTGAAAAGAAATGCGGTTTCCAGTTATACGGAAAGAAGCCGGCAGATTCGGAACAAAACTTTTGATACTGCTACAGCCGGACTGGGTAAAGGTGTAGCCAACCTGCCGTCGTTCTATGCAAACGGCTTCATCGGTACGTATAACGGCGTTATCGGCAAACTGGCCGGTAAGGAAGCACCGTATGTCCCATTGATCAAGGACTACAACAACCCTGTTGAAGAAGAGGTAGGTGATTGGGCTGCCGACAAAGTTGACAGAGCATTAGGCATGATAACCGGGATTAGGATCGGTGCTGTCTCGCCGGGAAGGAGTGTATGGAATAAGAACGGCAAAACCGGTGCTGGGCAAAAGACCGGGAGGATGTCCGTCCTCGATGGGGAGATGGCGGGAGGGAATAAAAATCCAATCACTTCAAAAAGACACAGTGATGTAACTAAGGACTATGTCGGCGTAACCGAACAAAAAGCGTTGCCTAAGCCGGATAAATCCGCACCGAAGATAAGACCTAATGGTACAGTAGAGCTATTTACAGACAGCAAAGGGGTACAAATACCTGGAGCAGTAGGGGTTAGCCCATCAGATCCGATGGCTGTTGCAAGAGATGCACGTTTTATGCCCAATATACCGACAGGCAGTCAGGCGAGAGTTATCGCAAATAATCCTTATATCCCTAAACCAGAAGGGAAATTTACAATAATGGATTATCTTCCTGAAGCAGCACGTATTACAAAAACAGGGGGAGAAATTGTGATTAATGGCACAGTAACCAATAAATATCTAAGAGGAATTCCAAATGAAACAGAACTGGCCCGAATGGGATTAAGGTTAAAATATAATGGTCCGTTAAAGGAGGAGTTTAAACAACTGAAATTTCAGAAGAGTGATGGAAGCGACTTGAACTCAACAGTCCTTAAAACCATTGTTTTTGAAAAGGTAAAATAATATGACAACTTATACTATTCCAAGAAAAGATTATCAATTTCTGTATATATATGAGGGCACTCTATTAAACTATACTTTGAAAAACGATGAATTTCATATTATCGTCAATTGTGTGGATTGTCCGGATTTACCTCAAGAGCTTCCTACCC
>NZ_JBQCWZ010000177.1:0-2082 GCF_051956895.1 Neisseria sp. P0021.S006 | reverse complement strand
CAGCAAGATGGAAAAGAAGATGACAATCAGGACAAAAGCAACGAGCAGGCGCAATAAAGCGTCGGCTTGTGCAGCCTGAGCAGAAGGTTTTTTGGTATGTTGACCACCGGAAAGACGGCGTGGAAGAGTCGGTTTCATCTTTTCAGTGGGAGCGGTAAATACGGGTCACAATCAACATTAGCTGGCTGAGTATCGGCCAAAGTAATGTGCCGACAAATGGGGCAACAAAGCCTTGCAAAGTGATGACCTGATGATTAAGGAACAAACGGGCAACAGTTAAGACGGCCTGATTGAGAAGCAGCGCAGCCAAGACAGCAGCCAATTGCATAATGTGGCCGTACAGCATGATCTGGCGGCGGTGGTTTAAAATGAAATAAGTCATCACGACGTAAGACAGGGCGTGCAATCCCAAAGTCGCGGCGGTTGCGGCATCGACAATCAGGCCGATGGCAAAAGCCAGTCCCATGCCTGCGCGTTGCGGTTGGTGCAATGCCCAATACAGCAGCATCAGTGCCGTCATTTCAGGCAGCCAGAAGAACCCGTCAAAGGAAAACGGCATAAAGTCCAGTATCATCATCACGATGAGACTGGCCGCCATAATGTGCAGCGGTACTGCACGGTAAGAATCGTCAAAATCGTTCATGAAATCAGCGTGGGGAAGAAGGGGCGGAAGAAAGTACCAAGACAAAACGGCTGCTGCGTAAAGCGGCTAAAGGCGTCAGTTGCGTATCGTAATAAGGCGTTCCCGATGCGCGGACAACCTTGCTGACGGTTGCAACGGGAATCCCCGCCGGATAAGTACCGTCCAAGCCGGAAGTCAGTAGAATATCGCCGGGTTTCAAGTCTGAGCCGGTTGGAAAATAGCGCAAATCCAAACCGTTGCCATTGCCGTATGCCAAATTGCGTTCGCCGGTGCGACTGACGGCTATGGGGACAATGCTTTGTCCGCCTGAAATCAGCCCAATTTCCGCACTTTGTGTGTGAACTTGTGTCAACAGGCCGATCAAACCGCTTTGATCGATGACCGCATCGCCAACTTTCAAACCATCTTGGCCGCCCTTGCCGATAATCAGTCTTTCGGAAAGCGGATCTTTGCCATTGGAAATGACTTCCGCACCGATAACGTTGTGAATGCCTTTTTGTTGCAAACCGTACAGTTTTTTTAATTCGCGCAATTCATCAGTATTGACTTTATCTCGCTGCAAATCAATTTTCAGACGGCCATTTTCTTCCAGAAGTTGGCGGTTTTGTTCCAAGAGCTCGGATTTGGACTGGGAGAGGTCGGCAAAATATTGATAAAGTTGAACAGGTTGATTTGCCAGCCATTGAACAGGATAGAGCATGGGCATTACTGCAGCACGTACAGGCTGCATCAATGAAAAGCGGTAATCTGCCACCATCAGGCCGGCAGCCAGAGCGATATAAACGACAAAACGAGGCAACAGCTTAGAGCCTTTTGCCTCGTCAAAGCGCAAAGAAGAGCGTTCCATAACCATCTACCTTATGGGTTTTCCGTGAATACGGTATCCCATTTGCCGATATAGTCCAAAGCCTTACCGGCACCATAGGCAACGCAGTTCAGAGGTTGGTCGGCAATACCGACGGGCAGGCCGGTTGCGTCGGCCAAGACAGTATCGATACCGTGCAGAAGCGCACCGCCGCCGGTCAGCATAATACCGCGGTCGGCGATGTCGCCGGCCAATTCAGGCGGAGCCTGTTCCAAAGCTAGACGAACGGCACGGATGATTTGATTTACCGTTTCACTCAATGCTTCACGGATTTCATCTGAAGTAACTGCCAAGGATTTAGGCGTACCTTCGGCCAGATCGCGGCCTTTAATGCGCATGGCTGTTTCGGTTTCAAAGCCCGAGGCAGAGCCGATTTGTTTCTTCAATTCTTCGGCTGTAGCTTCGCCAATCAAGACACCGCGATGGCGGCGCAGGTAATGGATGATACTTTTATCGAATTCATCGCCGGCTGCGCGGACAGAAGCAGAATAGGCCATGCCGCCCAGTGAAAGAATACCGATTTCAGTCGTACCGCCGCCAATATCGACAATCATCGAACCTGCCGCATCTTCAA
>NZ_JBQCWZ010000176.1:0-2082 GCF_051956895.1 Neisseria sp. P0021.S006 | reverse complement strand
GTATCGACTAAAGCCGCAAAATACTGGGGCGCGGTCGACCAATACATCGGCGGCATCGAACACGCGATTCTGCACCTCTTATACGCGCGTTTCTTCACCAAACTGATGCGCGACGAAGGCTTGGTCAATGTTGACGAACCGTTTGAACGCCTGCTGACGCAAGGCATGGTCGTTTGCGAAACCTACTACCGCGAAAACGACAAAGGCGGCAAAGACTGGATCAACCCTGCCGATGTCGAGCTGACTTTTGACGACAAAGGCCGCCCTGTTTCCGCCGTTCTGAAAGCAGACGGACTGCCAGTCGTCATCAGCGGCACGGAAAAAATGTCCAAGTCCAAAAACAACGGCGTCGATCCGCAAGAACTGATTAACGCCTACGGCGCAGACACCGCCCGCCTGTTCATGATGTTCGCCGCACCGCCCGAACAGTCCCTCGAATGGAGCGACAGCGGCGTCGAAGGCGCACACCGCTTCCTGCGCCGTCTGTGGCGTACCGTTTACGAATACTTGAAGCAAGGCGAAACAGTCAAAGCGTTCGCAGGCAACCAAGATGGTTTGTCTAAAGAACTCAAAGACCTGCGCCACAAACTGCATTCCACTATCACCAAAGTCAGCGACGACTACGGCCGCCGTCAGCAGTTCAACACCGCCATCGCCGCCGTAATGGAACTGCTCAACCAATACGATAAAACCGACACCGGCAGCGAACAAGGCCGCGCCGTCGCTCAAGAAGTATTGGAAGCCGCCGTACGCTTGCTGTGGCCGATTGTGCCACACATCTGCGAAACCCTGTGGAGCGAATTGAACAGCGCGAAACTGTGGGAAGCAGGCTGGCCGACAGTCGATGAAGCCGCTTTGGTCAAATCCGAAATCGAAGTGATGGTTCAAGTCAACGGTAAACTGCGCGGCAAAATCACCGTCGCCGCCGACGCATCCAAAGCCGACCTCGAAGCCGCCGCCCTTGCCAACGAAGGCGCAGTGAAATTCATGGAAGGCAAGCCTGCGAAGAAAATCATCGTCGTTCCGGGCAGACTGGTGAACATCGTGGTGTAAAGCTGATTCGACATTAATTGCTGTAATTAGGAAAGGTCGTCTGAAAACTTGGAAACAGGGTTTTCAGACGACCTTTTTAAGGTAGATTGAGCTGTCTACATTACAGACCTCAAATAACTTAAATCTCAAAATCCTAAAAAAGTTCCCTTAGCCTGCACAACAAGATAATTTCGAAATATCTTTATCGAACGTAAGTGCAACTAATTTTAGCCCTTCAGCCATTGTTAAATATGGTGCTAGGGTTTCTGTTAAATCTTCTATCGTTAAGCCAAATTTAACAGCTAATGATGCTGCATAGATGACATCTCCTGCATTTTCAGATACAATATGAACCCCTAATACTTTTAGTGTTTCTGCATCTGCTACTAGTTTAAATACACCGGTTGTTTCACGGTTTACAATTGCTCTTGGAACAGCATCTAAAGGTAATACAGATGTCTTCACATCATACCCTTTCTCTTTTGCTTGTTCTTCTGTTAAACCAACCGTTGCAACCGTCGGATTCGTAAACGTAACAGCAGGAACTACCGATAAATCTATTTTTTTGTTTAATCCACCAATAGCATTATCAGTAATAATTCCACCTTCATAGGCTGCTACATATACAAATTGTGGTCCTAAAGTCACATCTCCTGCTGCATAAATCTTTTCATTACTTGTTTGACCAAAATCATTGATCAGGATTTCATTATTTTTTCCAGTTTCAACACCTGCTGCACTTAAATTTAAAGAATCCGTATTTGGTTTTCTTCCAGTGGCAACAAGTAACTGATCTGATTCAATGACTTCTCTACTGCCATTTACTGTTACGTAAACCCTTTTTATCTCTCCACTTTGTTCAACACGCTCAAAAGTTGCCCCTTTGACAAGGTTTATACCCTGTTCAATTAACGCTTTTTCAACTGACTCTGAAATCTCAGGATCATACTCCTTTAAAAGTCGCTCACTTCTTTGCATAAGCGTTATTTCTGAACCTAAATGATGAAATAGTTGTCCAAGCTCCATTCCAATGTATCCTGAACCAATTAC
>NZ_JBQCWZ010000175.1:0-2082 GCF_051956895.1 Neisseria sp. P0021.S006 | reverse complement strand
CAGCAAGATGGAAAAGAAGATGACAATCAGGACAAAAGCAACGAGCAGGCGCAATAAAGCGTCGGCTTGTGCAGCCTGAGCAGAAGGTTTTTTGGTATGTTGACCACCGGAAAGACGGCGTGGAAGAATCGGTTTCATCTTTTCAGTGGGAGCGGTAAATACGGGTCACAATCAGCATCAGCTGGCTGAGTATCGGCCAAAGCAATGCGCCGACAAATGGGGCAACAAAGCCTTGCAAAGTAATGACCTGATGATTGAGGAACAGACGGGCAACAGTTAAGACGGCCTGATTGAGAAGCAGCGCAGCCAAGACAGCGGCCAATTGCATAATATGGCCGTAAAGCATGATTTGGCGGCGGCGGTTTAAGATGAAATAAGTCATCACGACGTAAGACAGGGCATGTAATCCCAAAGTCGCGGCGGTTGCTGCATCGACAATCAGACCGATGGCAAAAGCCAGTCCCATGCCTGCGCGTTGCGGTTGGTGCAATGCCCAATACAGTAACATCAGTGCCGTCATTTCAGGCAGCCAGAAGAATCCGTCAAAGGAAAACGGCATAAAGTCCAGTATCATCATCACAATGAGACTGGCCGCCATGATGTGCAGCGGTACTGCACGGTAAGAATCGTCAAAATCGTTCATGAAATCAGCGTGGGGAAGAAGGGCCGGAAGAAAGTACCAAGACAAAACGGCTGCTGCGTAAAGCGGCCAAAGGCGTCAGTTGCGTATCGTAATAAGGCGTTCCCGATGCGCGAACAACCTTGCTGACGGTTGCAACGGGAATCCCCGCCGGATAAGTACCATCCAAACCAGAAGTCAGCAGAATATCGCCGGGTTTCAAGTCTGAGCCGGTTGGGAAATAGCGCAAATCCAAACCGTTGCCATTGCCGTATGCCAAGTTGCGTTCGCCGGTACGGCTGACGGCTATGGGGACAATGCTTTGTCCGCTTGAGATCAGTTCAATTTCCGCGCTTTGTGTGTGGACTTGTGTCAACAGGCCAATCAAACCGCTTTGATCGATGACCGCATCGCCAACTTTCAAGCCATCTTGGCTGCCCTTGCCGATAATCAGTCTTTCGGAAAGCGGATCTTTACCATTGGAAATGACTTCCGCACCGATAACGTTGTGAATGCCTTTTTGTTGCAAACCGTACAGTTTTTTCAATTCGCGCAATTCATCGGTATTGACTTTATCCCGCTGCAAATCGATTTTCAGACGGCCATTTTCTTCCAAAAGCCGGCGGTTCTGTTCCAAGAGCTCAGATTTGGACTGGGAGAGGTCGGCAAAATATTGATAAAGTTGAACAGGTTGATTCGCCAGCCATTGAACAGGATAGAGCATGGGCATTACTGCCGCACGTACAGGCTGCATCAATGAAAAGCGGTAATCGGCCACCATCAGGCCGGCAGCCAGCGTGATATAAACGACAAAACGAGGCAACAGCTTAGGGCCTTTTGCCTCGTCAAAGCGCAAAGAAGAGCGTTCCATAACCATCTACCTTATGGGTTTTCCGTGAATACGGTATCCCATTTGCCGATATAGTCCAAAGCCTTACCGGCGCCATAGGCAACGCAGTTCAGAGGCTGGTCGGCAATACCGACGGGCAGGCCGGTTGCATCGGCTAAGACGGTATCAATACCGTGCAGAAGCGCGCCGCCGCCGGTCAGCATAATGCCTCGGTCGGCAATGTCGCCGGCCAGTTCGGGTGGAGCCTGTTCCAAAGCCAGACGGACGGCACGGATGATTTGATTTACCGTTTCACTCAATGCTTCACGGATTTCATTTGATGTAACCGCCAAGGATTTAGGCGTGCCTTCAGCCAGATCACGGCCTTTAATGCGCATGGCTGTTTCGGTTTCAAAGCCCGATGCAGAGCCGATTTGTTTCTTCAATTCTTCTGCCGTAGCTTCACCAATCAAGACACCGCGATGACGGCGCAGGTAATGGATGATGCTTTTATCGAATTCATCGCCGGCTGCGCGGACAGAAGCAGAATAGGCCATGCCGCCCAGTGAAAGAATACCGATTTCAGTCGTACCGCCGCCAATATCGACAATCATCGAACCTGCCGCATCTTCAA
>NZ_JBQCWZ010000174.1:0-2088 GCF_051956895.1 Neisseria sp. P0021.S006 | reverse complement strand
TAGGAAAACCAGATGAATCAAATTACACGCGAACAAATGCTGCAAGTATTCGAAAATCGCTGCTCCACCCGGTATTACGATCCCAACAAAAAAATCAGCCAAGAAGATTTTGCAGCGATTCTAGAATTTGCCCGCCTCTCCCCAAGCTCCGTCGGCTCTGAGCCGTGGAAATTCTTGGTGATTCAAAACAAAGCCCTGCGTGAGAAAATCAAGCCTTTCAGCTGGGGGATGCAATCCCAACTGAACGACTGCAGCCATCTGGTGATTATCCTTGCCAAGAAAAATGCCCGTTACGATACCCCGTTCTTCCGCAGTGTTGCCGAACGCAGGGGCCTGCAAGGAGAGCAACTGGAAAAAGCGTTGGCAAGATACAAAAGCTTCCAAGAAACCGACATTAAAATTGCCGACGACCAACGCGCACTATTTGACTGGAGCGGCAAGCAGACCTATATTGCTTTGGCCAATATGCTTACAGGTGCAGCGGCCATCGGTATCGATTCCTGCCCAATCGAGGGCTTCAACTACGACAAAATGAACGAAGTATTGGCAGCAGAAGGCCTGTTTGATGCCAATGAATGGGGCGTATCCGTAGCGGCAACATTCGGCTATCGCGCCAAAGAAATCACCCAAAAATCACGCAAACCGATTGAAGAAATGGTGACTTGGGTCGAATAAGCAGTTTGTATTCTCAGGGCGGCAAATACCGCCCTTTTACTTTTCTAAAAAGAGAAGCAAATTCCGTAACAACAAATACTTCTAAATTTAAAATCTGAAGGCCGTCTGAAACCATGTGTCAGAAATCCTAGATTTCATTTCACACCGTTTCAGACGGCCTGATTTAATACGCTTCTACTTAAAACGATACTTTCAAACTGCCGTAGAAGGCGCGGCCATGTTCGTTGTAAGTTTGTGCTCCGGCAGTTGTGCGGTACAGTTTTTTGTCAAACAGATTGCTGATACCGCCACGGACAGCCACGCGTTTGTTCCAGTTGTAGCCTGCATTGATACCCCAAATACCGTAAGAGCCGACTTGGGTTTGGCTGTGTTCGGAAGACAACGCTGCTACGCCTGCACGAGGATTGCCGTTTTGTTCCAAACGGTTGACTGCCACGCTGCGCGGCTTGGTGCGGCCGTAGTGGGTAAAGGTCAGATTGGCATCGAAGCGTTCGTTCGGCGTCCAAGACAATGTGCTGTTGATGGTATGTTTCGGCACCAAAGACAATGGATTGCCTTGATAATCTTCAGATTTGTGCATATAAGTGAAATTGTTGCTCCACTTGAGTGTGTCATGCAACGGAATCACCAAGTTGCCTTCGATACCTGAAATAGTCGCTTTCGGCGTATTTTCCCATTGCAGGAGCCAGTTGCCAATATTGCTGGTGGCAATGAGCTGGTCGCCGATCACGATTTTATTGCGGTACGCGTTGTGGAAATAAGTCGCCGAAGCCTGCCAGCCGTTTTTGTTGAATTCAAGACCAATCTCTTTATTGATACTGGTTTCAGGTTTCAAATTGCCATTGCCCATGTAGTAGCAGCGGACACTGTTCGGCGCATTGAGCGGACAGCCTTGACCGCGTGTGTACAGGATAAAGTCAGGATTGGTTTGATACAGGTTTGGCGCTTTATACGCACGGGCAATACCGCCTTTGACCAACCAGTTTTCGCCGATTTGATGCGAGAAGTTCAAAGCCGGACTCCAATTTCTGCCGCTGTCGCTGTTGTGGTCGAAACGGATGGCCGGAATCAGATGGGTTTTGTCGGTCAATGAAATATTGTCTTCAACGTATGCCGCCCAGTTGCGTTGAGATGCCTTACCACCGCGCGTTGCGGAGATGCCGTTAAACGCATCGGTTTTGCCTTGGTCTTTAAATCCCTGAGTATTGGAGGCAGGATCGTCCAATTTGCTGTCAGTAAATTCTGCACCAACCGTCAACACGTTATCGACACCAAGTTTGAACGGAATATTCGCTTCGCTGCTGAAGCGCAGGTTTTTCAGACGGCTTTGAACAAAATCCAAGCCTGTATAGCTGCCTTCCGGACCACCGGCCAAACCTTCAGGCAAGTGGCTGTTGATTGTGCGCTCATAAC
>NZ_JBQCWZ010000173.1:0-2096 GCF_051956895.1 Neisseria sp. P0021.S006 | reverse complement strand
CTGCGCTGGGCAACCGCTCCTTGCAGGTGTATTGGAAAGATGAAGAATGCCGCACCATGCTGCTGGTTTTGTCGGGCAGTATTTTGATTTCGGCATTGTATTTATGGCAGCAGGACGTTTATCAAAGCCTTGGCGAAGCTTTGCGCTTTGTCAGCTTCAACTTTGTGTCCATCGGATTGGCAAGCGGTTTCTCCAATGCAGACTTTGCCCAATGGCCGTTGATTGTGTCGCTGTGGATGTTTTTCCTGTCGAACGTATTGGCAAGTTCAGGCTCTATGGGGGGCGGTATTAAAAACGTGCGTGCGTTGGTGTTATTCAAATTCAGCTTGCGCGAAATGTTGATTTTGCTGCACCCGCGTGCGGTTCGTACGGTAAAGGTCAACAACCGTTCCATTCCGGATCGCATGGCGCTGACCGTCATGTCGTTCATCTTTATTTACTTTATGACGGTCATCGTATTCAGCTTTTTACTGATGGCGGCAGGCTTGGACTTTTTATCCGCCTTTACGGCAGTCATTGCCTGTATTACCAATGCAGGGCCGGGTTTGGGGGCAGTCGGTCCGTCACATAATTATGCTGTGCTGAGCGATGTGCAGAAATGGCTGTGTACGGCGGTGATGTTGTTGGGACGTTTGGAGATTTTTACCGTTCTGATTTTGCTAACTCCGGCATATTGGAAGAAATAAGTGTGAGAAAAAGGCCGTCTGAAATTTCAGACGGCCTTTTTATAATGGCTGGGCTTAAGCGTATTGTTTGAGCAATTCTTTGAATTGTTCGCCAGTTTCAGGGTGTTTCAAACCATAAGCCACGGTTGCTTCAAGGTAACCCAATTTGCTGCCGCAGTCGTAGCGTTTGCCATCAAACGCATGAGCCAACACAAACTCATGGTCGAGCAGGCGGGCGATACCGTCTGTCAGTTGGATTTCGTTACCGGCGCCGCTGGGCAGGTTGGTCAACAAGTCAAAAATACGCGGAGTCAGGATGTAGCGGCCGACAACTGCGAGGTTGGAAGGCGCTTCTTCCGGTTTGGGTTTTTCAACTATGTTGGTGATACGTTGATAGCTTTTTAGCTTTTCAACTTCAACGATACCGTAAGAGCCTGTTTGGGAAGGGTCGACGGTTTCAACGCCCAAAATGCTGTTACCGCTTTGGTTGTACACATCAACCATCTGTTTCAATGCACCTTTAGGCGCATCAATCAAATCGTCTGCCAAAATAACGGCAAAAGGTTCATTACCAACGGCAGCCTGCGCGCACAATACGGCATGACCCAAACCCAATGCTTCAGTTTGACGGATGTACATGCAGGTAATGTTGGGAGGCAGGATATCGCGAACGTGCTCCAACAGCTTGTCTTTTTGACGCAATTCCAATTCGGTTTCCAACTCGTATGCTTTGTCGAAGTGGTCTTCGATACTGCGTTTGTTACGGCCGGTGATGAACACCATTTCAGTACAGCCGACTTCAACCGCTTCTTCAACTGCATATTGAATCAGAGGTTTGTCTACGATAGGCAGCATTTCTTTGGGGCTGGCTTTGGTCGCAGGCAAGAAACGGGTGCCCATACCGGCAACGGGGAAGACGCATTTTTTAATGGGTTTCATATTATTATCCTATTTTAACTGTGGGTTTATACCCCAAAAAGTGTAAAGATGTAGTCGTATGTAATGATAATACCACATGATAAAGTATCAGACGGTCTGAAAAGGAGGATTGGTCATAGATACTGTCTTATCCTAGCAACGTCAGTAATTCTTCTTCGCTCAATACGACCACGCCCAACGTTTGGGCTTTTTCCAATTTACTGCCTGCGGCTTCTCCGGCGACAACGTAGTCGGTTTTTTTGGATACGCTACCAGAAACTTTACCGCCGGCAGCCTCAATCATGGCTTGGGCTTGGTCGCGTTTGAGCGTGGGTAAAGTTCCTGTTAATACAAAGGTTTTTCCTGCTATGGTCTCATTGATGCCGTCTGAAATCGTTTCATCTTGAAGCTCAGGCAGCTTTTGATCAAAGAAAGTTTTCATATTTTCAAGCAGGGCTGCGTTTTGCAGTTTACTGCGCCATGTTTGCCAATCGGCAGGCAACGCTTTGTCAG
>NZ_JBQCWZ010000172.1:0-2097 GCF_051956895.1 Neisseria sp. P0021.S006 | reverse complement strand
GCCTGCTTGCCGTTATCAGCATTTATGCCGCTTTCGTATATTTGTTTTAAACCGCCTGTCTCACGTTGTTGAGGGAGCTGATTATGTTCGAACAAAAACAGATTTCATCTTTATCGATTTTGGGCGTATTGTTGGCACTGGGATTGATGGCTGCGGCGTTTATTTTGGGCGTGCAGTTTAAGAATCTGCGCCAACCGGGGACGATTACTGTAAAAGGTTTGGCGGAGAAAAACTTCCAATCCGACAGCGCTACGTGGAATACGGGCGTGAACGCGCACGGCGAGAGCTATCAGGAAGTTTTGGATTTGCTGACGGCAAGACGCAAAAAGCTGTCTAAGTTTTTGGGCGAGCAAGGCTTTACGGCGGCTGAAATGAAAGTGGGCCTGCCTGAAGTGTCGCGCGTTTTCAATGAAACCCGCGACGAACTGGGCAACGTAACCCGCACGCCCAACGGCTACGACGGCGACCTCAATATTGTGGTCAACACCAAAAAACTGGACAAAATCCAGGCCGCCCAGCGCGCCATTTTGAATTTCCGTGCGCAAAACGAATTCATCCGCTTCGACAATCCGCAATATTTGCTGGGCAATTTGGAAACCATCAAACGCGATTTGATCACGCAGGCGACTGAGGATGCGCAGAAACGAGCGGCCGAGTTTGCCAAAACCGGCGGCGGCAAAGTGGGCGCCATGCGTTCTGCTTCGCAAGGCTCGTTCAACATCTATGCCGACACCGGCAGCAGTGAGGACGACGAATACGGCGGTTCTTACGATAAAAGCACCGTCGGCAAACAAGTCCGACTGGTTGTTACCATCGAATACGGCATTGAGTAATTCTTTCAGACGGCCTGTTTAACCGGTAGGCAAAAGGCCGTCTGAAAATTGGAAACGGCAAAGAAATCTATTTCAAACACAATGAATACCGTTTGCACAGCACACAAAGAACACACCATGACACAACAAGTTCTGACCATATTAGGCAGTACCGGCAGCATAGGCGAAAGCACTTTGGACGTTATTTCCCGCCATCCCGAAAAATTCCGCGTGTTCGCGCTGGCAGGGCATAGGCAGGTGGACAAGCTGGCGGCGCAATGCAAACAGTTCCGTCCGGAATATGCCGTTGTCGGCGATGCCGACCATGCGGCCGAGCTGGAAAAGAAACTCAAACAAGAAGGCATCGATACGCAGGTTTTATATGGTGCTCAAGCCCTGATTGATGTGGCTTCGGCCGATGAAGTCAGCGGCGTGATGTGTGCCATTGTCGGCGCGGCCGGTTTGCCGTCGGCTTTGGCCGCCGCTCAAAAGGGCAAAACCATTTATCTGGCCAACAAAGAAACGTTGGTGGTTTCCGGCGCATTGTTCATGGAAACCGCCCGTCAAAACGGCGCCGCCGTCTTGCCGATTGACAGCGAACACAACGCCATCTTCCAAGTATTGCCAAGGGATTACACAGGCCGTCTGAATGAGCACGGTATCAATTCGATTATCCTGACCGCATCGGGCGGCCCGTTCCTTAACACCGATTTAAGTACATTTGACAGCATTACGCCCGAGCAGGCGGTCAAGCATCCGAATTGGAGTATGGGGCGAAAAATTTCCGTTGATTCTGCATCAATGATGAATAAGGGCTTGGAGTTGATTGAGGCGCATTGGCTGTTTAACTGTCCGCCGGAAAAACTGGAAGTCGTCATCCATCCGCAATCCGTGATACACAGCATGGTGCGTTATCGCGATGGTTCGGTATTGGCGCAGTTGGGTAATCCCGATATGCGTACGCCGATTGCTTATTGTTTGGGTCTGCCCGAACGCATCGATTCCGGCGTGGGCGAGTTGGATTTCGGCGCGTTGTCCGCTTTGACCTTCCAAAAGCCTGATTTTGACCGTTTCCCATGTCTGAAACTTGCCTATCAGGCCATGAATGCAGGTGGCGCCGCGCCTTGCGTGTTGAACGCCGCCAACGAAGTTGCCGTGGCCGCTTTCTTGGATAAACGCATCAAGTTTACCGATATTGCCCAAGTCGTTGCCCACTGCCTTGCCCAAGATTTTTCAGACGGCCGTCACGATATCGAAGGCCTGCTGGCGCAAGACGCGCAAACAC
>NZ_JBQCWZ010000171.1:0-2103 GCF_051956895.1 Neisseria sp. P0021.S006 | reverse complement strand
GGCCTGTGTTCTTTGTATACAACAGGCCGTCTGAAAATTTGAATAATCAATTAGTTGGTCAATGATGCAAAAACTTGGAAATAGTCGGGGAAAGTTTTATGCGTGCATCTCGGGTCGTTGATGATGACGGGGACGCCCAAAAGCGAAGCCAGCGAGAAACACATGGCCATGCGGTGGTCGTCGTAAGTATCGATGACGGCATCGGGGGTAAGTGTTTCGGGCGGCGTAATATGGATGGCTTCGGCTTCTTCAACGACTTCAGCCCCCAGTTTGCGCAGCTCAGTTGCCATGGCGGCGATACGGTCGGTTTCTTTGACGCGCCATGAGCCGATATTGCGCAGGGTGCAGGGTTGTTTGGTGGCCAGTGCGACGATAGCCAGAGTCATGGCCGCGTCTGGAATATGGTTGGCATCTAAATCAAAAGCCTGAATATTGCGCTCGGCAGGACGGGAAATTTCAACAAAATTTTCGCCCCAAATGACATCTGCGCCGATTTTCTCCAGTTCGCGCACAAAGGCAACGTCGCCTTGGATGCTGTGCGCACCGATACCGGTTACGCGGATGGGTGTACCCGCAATCAGGCCTGCGCCCAAGAAATAAGACACACTGGAGGCATCGCCTTCTACATATAAATGTTCGGGCGCATGATATTTGGCTCCGGCCGGGATGTTAAATACACGGTAGTCTTCATTGATGATGTCTACACCAAACTGCGCCATCAGCTTGAGCGTGATGTCGATATAAGGTTTGGAAATCAACTCGCCTACCATGTGGATTTCAAAAGCTTGTCCGGTCAAGGGTAAAGCCATCAGCAGGGCGGTCAGGAATTGGCTGGAAACATTGCCTTTAATCGGAATAACGCGCTCGCCGTTGTCTTGGCGTTTACCGATCTGAAGCGGCGGATAGTTTTCATTGCCCAGATATTGTACGTCTGCGCCGGCAATGCGCAGCGCGTCCACTAAATCGCCGATAGGGCGTTCGTGCATACGCGGCACGCCATGCAGATGATAGTCGCCACCCAAAACGGCAAGTGCGGCAGTCAAAGGGCGGAATGCCGTACCGGCGTTGCCTAAAAACAAATCGGCGGTTTGGTTGGGAAAGCGGCCGCCGGTGCCATGAACTTTCAGACGGCCTTCAGGTAAAGATTCAATTTGTACGCCGAGTTTGTCGAGTGCTTCAAGCATTCGGTCGGTATCGTCGGATTTGAGCAAAGAATGGATTTCGCAAACGTTGTCGGAGAGTGCGGCCAAGAGTAGCGTGCGGTTGCTGATGCTTTTGGAACCGGGCAGGGCAACGGTCGAAGGCTTGAGTGTAGAAGCGGGCAGGCGGATGGATTCGGTCATGGCTGGACTAAGCTCGTATGAATTGTAAATAGACCGATATTATACGCAGGCAAAGGCCGTCTGAAAAATGAAGAGGGCGCAATTTATTTGTGAAAAAATGAATTTTTATATTGTTGCACTATCTCCTAATCGTTTATTTTGAAATTTTCTGCTTCTGTTTTGTGTTTGCTGCTATAACTTATTTTGTTGTGGCAGGTATATAACCAAACACCATAAGAAAATCAGAAACCATTCTTTCCTATTTTTTCAGACGGCCTTTAATATCGGCGGACAATCATTGATAAAGTAAGAGCACGACCATGAGCCATTATCCTTTGTTTGCCGATTTAAAAGACCGCCCAGTTTTACTGGCAGGCGCGGGCAAGGTTGCCGAGCGCAAGGCGGAAAGCCTGTTATCTGCAGGAGCGCGCGTGCGCGTTGTTGCGGAAACTTTGAATCCGCAGTTTCAGCAATGGGCGGCTGAAGGGAAAATAGTTTGGCTGGGCGGTTTGTTTGAAGAAGCCATGTTGGAAGAGGTGTATTTCGTTATTGCGGCGACGGATAATGGCATGTTTAACCGCCGTGTTTTTGACGCAGCGGAACGACGGGCGAAATTGTGCAATACGGTGGATACGGCGGATTTGTGTTCGTTTATCGTGCCTGCCGTGGTGGATAGAGGACCGTTGAAGATAGCCATATCCAGCGGTGGTACTGCGCCTGTATTGGCGCGGAAATGGTGGCAGATTATTGAAACATTGATTCCGCTGCATACGGGCACGAT
>NZ_JBQCWZ010000170.1:0-2106 GCF_051956895.1 Neisseria sp. P0021.S006 | reverse complement strand
ATATAGAAGCGTGGGATAAAAACAAAGAAAAATGGGTCAAGGGCATAGGTTTGAAATATTCCCGCACCAAATTTATAGACGAACATCACCGCCGCCGCCGTATGGGTTTGCTGTACCGTTATGAAAACGAAGCGTATTCTGACAATTGGGCGGACAAGGCGGTGTTGTCGTTTGACAAACAGGGCGTGGCAACCGACAACAACACGCTGAAGCTGAATTGCGCCGTGTATCCTGCCGTGGACAAATCCTGCCGCGCGTCGGCAGACAAGCCGTATTCCTACGACAGCAGCGACCGTTTCCACTACCGCGAACAGCACAATGTTTTGAATGCCTCGTTTGAGAAGTCGCTGAAAAACAAATGGACGAAACACCATCTGACTTTGGGCTTCGGTTACGATGCTTCCAAAGCGATCTCCCGCCCCGAACAGCTTTCCCACAATGCGGCAAGGATTTCGGAATACTCGGATTACACCGATAAGGGAGACAAGTATCTTTTGGGTAAGCCCGAAGTCGTCGAAGGGTCGGTCTGCGGCTACATCGAAACCCTGCGTTCCCGCAAATGCGTGCCAAGAAAAATCAACGGCAGCAATATCCACATTTCTTTGAACGACCGTTTTTCAATCGGCAAATATTTCGATTTCAGCTTGGGCGGCAGGTACGACCGGCAAAACTTTACCACGTCGGAAGAACTCGTCCGCAGCGGGCGGTATGTTGACCGTTCGTGGAACAGCGGCATCGTGTTCAAACCGAACCGGCATTTTTCTTTGTCTTACCGCGCCTCCAGCGGCTTCAGAACGCCCTCCTTCCAAGAACTTTTCGGGATAGACATTTATCACGATTATCCGAAAGGCTGGCAGCGTCCTGCCCTGAAATCGGAAAAGGCAGCCAACCGCGAAATCGGTTTGCAGTGGAAGGGCGATTTCGGCTTTTTGGAAATCAGCAGCTTCCGCAACCGTTATACCGATATGATTGCCGTTGCCGATCAAAAAACCAAATTGCCGAATCAGGCAGGACAATTGACAGAGATTGATATACGCGATTATTACAATGCCCAAAATATGTCGCTCCAAGGCATCAACATCTTGGGAAAAATCGACTGGAACGGTGTGTATCACAAACTGCCCGAAGGTTTGTACACGACTTTGGCGTACAACCGTATCAAACCGAAATCGGTATCCAACCGGCCGGGACTGTCCCTCCGCAGCTATGCTTTGGATGCGGTACAGCCGTCGCGTTATGTTTTGGGGTTCGGATACGACCAGCCCGAGGGGAAATGGGGCGCAAACATTATGCTGACCTATTCCAAAGGGAAAAACCCTGATGAACTTGCTTATCTGGCAGGCGATCAAAAACGATATTCGGCAAAAAGAGCGTCGTCTGCTTGGTCGACGGCAGATGTTTCCGCCTATCTTAATCTGAAAAAACGGCTGACCTTGAGGGCGGCTATCTACAATATCGGCAACTACCGCTACGTTACTTGGGAATCCTTGCGCCAGACTGCGGAAAGCACGGCAAACCGGCACGGCGGCGACAGTAACTATGGAAGGTATGCCGCACCGGGCAGGAACTTCAGCCTCGCGCTTGAAATGAAGTTTTAAAGGAAATACCGTCTGAAAGCTTGATCTGCACCCCAAAAGTCGGACTAAACCGCCAACTGATTAAGGTGCAGGTTTTTTTTGAGGTTTAGGGTAACTTCTAAACCGTCATTCCGGGAATCTGGACATTCAATGCTAAGGCAGTTTGAGACCTTTACAAAATCCCCCAAAATCCCCTAAATTACCACCAAGACATTTAGGAGATTTTTCATGAGTACCTTCTTCCGGCAAACCGCACAAGCCATGATTGCCAAACACATCGACCGTTTCCCGCTATTGAAGTTGGATCAAGTGATTGACTGGCAACCGATCGAACAGTACCTGAACCGTCAAAGAATCCGTTACCTTCGAGACCACCGCGGTCGTCCCGCCTATCCACTGCTATCCATGTTCAAAGCCGTCCTGCTCGGACAATGGCACAGCCTCTCCGATCCCGAACTCGAACACAGCCTCATCACCCGCATCGACTTCAACCTGTTTTGCCGTTTCGACGAGTTGAGCATCCCCGATT
>NZ_JBQCWZ010000169.1:0-2111 GCF_051956895.1 Neisseria sp. P0021.S006 | reverse complement strand
CAATTCGTCTGCATTGCCTGAAGGTGCGCGCGTATTGTTGCTTGGAGCGGGGTGTGTATTGACGGGGTGGACAGGGGTTGCCTGACGCGTATTGCCGTAAACGTTGGCGTTGTCGTTGAATTGGTTTAAAACATGCTGACGGGTGGTAATCAGGTTTTCCAAATCATCGGCGTAAGAAAAATTGACGCTCGCTAGCATGGCGACCGAAGTCCAAACTGCTGCGAGCCGGAGTAAAAAATTCATTATAAAAACTTCCGTTTCAGAAGGCATTCCCTGCCGATTGCAGGCACATTGCCGGTTTCTGAGATGTTATCCCGTATCATTCTCTTGTTATCTGCTTGATTGTATTCAAAAACCGTCTTTTTGGCAAAAAAACTGCTGTTATTTTGCGTTAAATCCTTGTTTCCAAACAAACTAGAAAAACATTAAATGCGGTTTCGCTTGATTTATCCTCTGCTGCAACCATATAGGCGGCATTCATTGATTTATTTTCAGAGACTGACATGACACAAAATCACAGCGATATCCGTACACGCTTTATCTTCGACGATATGCCTATCCGCGGCATGCACATCCGCCTCGAAAAGGTTTGGCACCACATCGTCAACCAAAAACATTATCCTGTCGCCATCCGTCGCGCATTGGGCGAATTGTTGGCCGCCGGTTCTTTATTGTCTGCCAACCTTAAAAACGAAGGCACGCTGATTGTTCAAGTTCAAGGTCAGGGCCGTCTGAA
The DNA here is from genome assembly GCF_051956895.1 of Neisseria sp. P0021.S006. NCBI lineage: Bacteria > Pseudomonadati > Pseudomonadota > Betaproteobacteria > Neisseriales > Neisseriaceae > Neisseria > Neisseria sp. P0021.S006. The sequence goes on along the minus strand of NZ_JBQCWZ010000169.1, from coordinate 1,375 downwards.
AATGTTGGTGGTGGAAGCGACTTCTGAAAATACTGTCCGTGCTACCGCGCGTTGGGACGAAACCGCTGAAATTCGTGATGATGAAAGCCTGACTGCGCTGTTGGGCGAAAACAGCGTGTTCGTTTTGACCCATCAGCCTAAAGATGCCGACCCTTGGCAAGGTGTTGTGCCGCTGGAAGGCGACAGCATTGCGCAAATGCTGGTCAACTATATGAAACGTTCCGAGCAGCTCGATACCTATATTACGCTTGCCGCCGACGACCAAGCAGCAGGTGCATTATTGCTGCAACGCCTGCCGGAAGAAGAATTGGATGATGCCGCGTGGGAGCATGTGACTACGCTTGCGCAAACGCTTACTCCGCAAGAATTGACCGGTTTGGATGCGCATCACGCCCTTTACCGCCTTTACCATGAAACCCCGCCCCGCGTTTTTGAACCGGAAGCCATCGAGTTTGCCTGCACCTGCTCCCGTGGCAAAGTCAGCGATATGCTGTTGATGCTTGGTGGTCAGGAAGTCGGTGGCGTGGTGGCAGAACAAGGCAGCATTCAAATCGATTGCGATTTCTGCCATAGCAAGTATGTGTTTGATGAAACCGATGTCAACGCTTTGTTTGGCGCGGATGTGGTGAATGCCGTCCGTCAAGAAAATGAGCGTTTGCAGTAAGTACGGGATAAAAGTTTCTTAAAAAATTGGCTTAATAGAAGGGCAGGTGCAAAACCTGTCCTTTCTTTTTGGAAAATTGAATGCTAAAAATAGAAAATGCCGTCTGAAAAAAAGCGTGGCTGATTTCAGACGGCATGATTGTTTTAAACGATGCGTTTAATGTTTCAAGATTATTTCCAAACCAACAAAGCATGGTTGCGTTTGCCACGGCGGACGATGGTGTATTTGCCGAAACGTTTGTGTTCGTCGGTCAGCATGTAGGCATCGTCAGGTTTTTCAGCAGCATGGTTCGGATTGTTGGCTTCGGCAGGTTTGCCGTTGAGCAAAACCGCTTTGCTGTTGACAAAGCCGCGTGCTTCTTTGTTGGAAGACGCCAAACCGGTTTTCACCAAAGTTTCCACCACGTTGAGGCTCTCGGAAACTTCAAACGTTGGCAGGCCGTCGAGTGCCAGCTGCTCGAAGTCGCTTTCGGTAAGATGGCTTTGGTCTTCGGCAAACAGGCTTTCAGAAATGCGTTGGGCGGCGGCAAGGGCTTCTTCACCGTGAATCAGGCGGGTCATTTCCTCGGCAAGAATGCGTTGCGCTTCTGGCTTGGTGCCGCTGGCTTTGTCTTTGGCTTCGATGGCGTCGATTGCTTCGATGGACAGGAAGGTAAAGTATTTCAGGAATTTGTACACATCGGCATCGGTGACTTTCAGCCAGAATTGGTAG
>NZ_JBQCWZ010000168.1:0-2133 GCF_051956895.1 Neisseria sp. P0021.S006 | reverse complement strand
GTCAAGAATAGTGCGGCTGTCGATTTTGCTTTGTACGGTAAAGGCCATACGTGTCGGAATGTTGGCTTTAATCAGGCCGGTAACCACATCAACGCTTGGGCGTTGAGTGGCGACAATCATGTGAATACCTGCCGCACGCGCTTTTTGGGCAAGACGTGCGATTTGCTGCTCAACGGATTTGCGTTCGGTCATCATTAAGTCAGCCAACTCGTCGATAACGACCACAATCAACGGCAGTTTTTCCAGAGGCTCAGGATCGTCAGGATTTAAGCTGAACGGGTTGAGCAATGGTTTGCCTGCTGCTTTGGCTTGTTCGACTTTTTGGTTGAAACCGTCCAAATTACGCACGCCGGCATGGGAAAGCAGGCGATAGCGTTTTTCCATTTCGGCAACACACCAGTTCAATGCTTGGCCTGCCTCACGCATATCGGTCACAACCGGGCAGAGCAGATGCGGAATGCCGTCGTAAATGCTTAATTCCAGCATTTTCGGGTCAATCATAATGAAGCGGACTTCGTCGGGCGTGGCTTTGAAGAGCATGGACATAATCATGCCGTTCACGCCGACAGATTTACCCGATCCGGTCATACCTGCGACTAAAAGATGCGGCATTTTTGCCAAGTCGCCGACAACGGGGGTACCTGCAATATCTTTACCCAAGGCAACGGTCAGTTTGGACTTGGCGTCGGTAAACACGGATGAAGAGAGGATTTCGCTCAACATGACATCTTGGCGTTTCTCGTTGGGCAATTCAATGCCCATGGTGTTTTTACCGGCAATGGTTTCTACGATGCGTACCGCTTGCAGAGACATCGAGCGCGCCAAATCTTTGGACAGGGCGACAATTTGACTGCCTTTGACACCTTGTGCCGGTTCGATTTCGTAGCGGGTAATCACAGGGCCGGAAGTAGCGGAAACAACCTGTACGCCGATGCCGAATTCAGCCAGCTTGGCTTCGATTAATTCTGCGGTTTGTTGCAATTCATCCGGATTGACGGCAACCGGTTCTTCAGACGGCATACGCAACAGATTCATGTTGGGTTTGTGGTATTCGCCGTTGTTTTTAGGTTCAGTATCGTCAAACAGGGAAGTTTGGATTTTAGGGGGCGGCGCAACGGATACGGCGACGGTTTTACGGTTGCTGCTGCTGCCTGCCAACGGAGCAACCGGAGTGGCGGTAATGGTTTTGGCCTCTTTAACCATGCGGCGCGTATTTTGGGTTTCCAAAGCTTCGGAGTGGACATCTTCTTTTTTATTTTGGAATTGAGACAGTTTTTTCATCAGGCTGCCAAACAGGCCGCCCATATGGCTGCCGGATTTGGCCATGACTTCCAACCATGACACCTGAGCCAGCAGGGAAATGGATAAAAGCAACATCACCAGCATAATCAACAGGCTGCCCGACTTGCCTAACAGCCAAGCCAAGCCTGAACCGGCCAACAGGCCGACCAAGCCACCGGCTCCAACGGGAAGGGATTCGCTCAATGCGTTGTCAAACAGGAAATGTTCGATAATCGGGCTGCACACCAGCAGGAGGAATAATGCCAAAGCGGCTACGCCGTGATTGTAGGGCTTATGGTTTTCCTGCTTTTTCATGGGGCGGAAGTTTTTGTAGAGGAAAACGCAAGAGGCGGCTATCCACCACCAAAATGATAAGCCGAACAGATAATATCCGACATCGGAAAGATAGGAGCCAAAGAGGCCGCCAAGGTTGGCGACATCGTTGCTTTTGGGAACGCTGCGCGACCATGCAGGGTCGTCCATGCTGAAGCTGGCCAGGGAAATAGCCAAATAAATGGTGATAACCAAGCCAAACAGCCATAAAGCATCATTAATCAAGTTAACGACATGCTCGGGACGCGCTTTTTTTTCTTCATTTCTTTGCAGCTCTTTGGCGGCCTTGAGGCGTTGAGAGACTTTATTGTCGGCTTGAGTTTGTGCTTTGGTGGATTTGCGTGTGGTCGGTTTGGCTGCCGGTTTGGTAGAGACGCGTTTTTTTGTTTGGGTTTTAGGAGATTTTGCAGTCATGAGATAAAGGCCGTCTGAAAAGACCAGAGGTAATGTGCGTAAAGGGCAAATTATACCGTATTTACTAGGCACAAGAAATTGAAACGGGCGTAATCATTATAGGAT
>NZ_JBQCWZ010000167.1:0-2141 GCF_051956895.1 Neisseria sp. P0021.S006 | reverse complement strand
CTTAAGGCCTGCCGTTGCAGCAGTTGGTCAATGGGCTGTGTAGCGCAAGCTACCGCAACGTCATTCTACATTGACTGGTTTTCTGTCGGGTTACTTGGCAGGAAACGAGATTTAAGGTAACTGGTTCCCTGAAGGCCTGTTGGTCGGCATGATGGGGACGAGATTCTAAATAGACACAACTAAGTATGTAGAACGCTCTGTAGAGGACTTTCGGACGGGGGTTCGATTCCCCCCGCCTCCACCATACCCTATTTTCAGCAGTATCCTGTAATACGCATAAAGCCTTGAGCCATAACGGTTTCAAGGCTTTTTTATTACCTTGAATATGCTGGCGTATGCTTGAGTTTTCATCATTTATGGGGTAACTTTTAGGGTAACTTTTCATGAGTTACCCAAAAAACAAGACCGAAAAGTGGGCAAATTAGCCCTGTTTTTTTAAACAAGTTACCCCAAAAGTCCATAAAACCAATTATTAACAATAGCTTAATGAGTTTTTAAAAGTTACCCCAAACTGGATTAAAAATGCCTAAACAGACGCTACCGCTTACAGATAGCCAATGCAAAAAACTACAACCGCCGAATCAATTATCAGACGGCGGAGGGTTATATCTTCAAGCAAGGGGAAACGGCAAATACTGGCGTTTTCGTTACTACCGGCCAAGCGACAACAAACGCGATGAAATGCGATTGGGTGTCTATCCTGAAATCAGCTTAAAAGAAGCAAGAGAAAAACGAGAAGAATTACGCGGGCTAATAGCAAAAGGGATAGACCCTAAGCTACACCAGCAAGACAAAGCACAGAGGCAGGCAGAGCAGCTAAAAAACACATTTGAGGCTATTGCGCGCAAATGGCACAGCGACCAAGTAGCAAAGCCGAATAAATGGAAGCCCGACCATGCACAAAGAGTTATCCGCAGCCTTGAGCTTCATATTTTCCCTGACCTTGCAACACGCAAAATAGACGAAATCATGCCGCTTGAGGTTTTAGGACTGTTACAGAGGCTGGAATCGGCGGGGAAATATGACACGGCACAAAAAATTTATGACGTAGTAAACCAAGTTTTCAAATATGCCGTGAAACTTCGCTTGAGCCTATTCAATCCCGCCGCCGAATTGCGGGGAGAGCTGGCAAAGGTGGAACAGAAACATTACCGCTTCATTAAAGACCCGCAAAGGATAGGCGAGATGTTACGAGCTTTTGACGGTTACGCTGGCTTTCCGCAAACACGCGCCCTATTACAGCTTTCCCCTTATGTATTTGCCCGCCCTTCCGAATTACGTTTATTGCGCTGGTGTGAAATTGATTGGGAGGAGCAGCAATACTATAAAGACGGCGTAAACATGAAGAACAAGATAGACCATATTGTCCCCTTGAGCCGCCAAGCCTTAGCAATACTGGACGGCTTGAAACCAGTAACCGGGCATTATGAATATGTATTTTGTAACACCAGCAAAAAACAGCCCTTGAGCGAGGGAGCAATACGAAAAGCATTAGACCGTCTGGGATTCTTGGAAGAAACCACACAGCACGGCTTTAGGCATACAGCCAGCACGATATTGAATGAGATGGGCTATAACGCCGATTGGGTAGAGCGACAACTAGCCCACAAAGACCCCAACACGACAAGGGCAGCCTATAACCATGCGGAATATTTAGAACAGCGCGCCGATATGGTTCAAAAATGGGCTGATTATCTTGATGAATTGAAAGCACATTCAGGCATATTGCAGGAAACGGCAGAATAAACTATCATCTTAAGCATTACGAAAGAAAACCATGCGGATATTTAGAAACCAGTGGATAACGAAATTTGCCAAGAAGCACAAAATCAGCGATTCCGAGCTGATAGAAGCGGTAGAGCGGGCAGATAAAGGAGTGATAGACGCAGATTTAGGCGGCGGCGTTATCAAGCAACGCATAGCAAGGCAAGGACAAGGCAGAAGCGGCGGTTATCGTAGTCTGATATTTTTCAGACGTGGGGAACGGGCGTTTTTCATGACTGCCTTTGCCAAGAACGACCGCGAAAACATCACGGACAAAGAACTTGCAGAATTAAAGAAAGCCGCCGCCATCATCTTGGCAATGACGGAAACCGACATAGAACAAGCCAAATCAAACGGCACTTTCACGGAGATACAGC
>NZ_JBQCWZ010000166.1:0-2143 GCF_051956895.1 Neisseria sp. P0021.S006 | reverse complement strand
GTTCAATATAATCTTCATAATGTTTGCTCCTCTTGTCAGACTTCTTATTTTCAGACGGCCTCATTCATTCCACAAAGCCTGAAACGCTTTAACCACCGCTTCGGGATTTTCCGCTTCGGTCACGGCGCGAACAACAGCGAGCGAGGAAACGCCGGTGGCAAGCACATCTTCGGCGTTGTTCAAATCGATGCCGCCGATGGCGACGACGGGCGTGCCGCGTGCCTGTCTGACGTATTCGCGCAGTTTGTCCAAACCTTGCGGGGCGGTTGGCATTTGTTTGGTCGTAGTCGGAAAAATCGCGCCGCTGGCGACATAGCTGGGGTGTACGGACAAAGCGCGGTCGAGTTCGGCGACGGAGTGCGTACTCAAACCCAAGCGCAAACCGGCGGCGGTAATGGCGGCAAGGTCGGCGGTGTCCATGTCTTCCTGTCCGAGATGTACGCCGTATGCGCCCGCTTCTATCGCCTCGCGCCAGTAGTCGTTGATGAAAAGCTGCGTACGGCTGCCCTGACAGGCGGCGACGCAGCGGGCGATTTCGCATTTCAATTCATCGCCGTGCAGGGTTTTGCAGCGCAGTTGCACCGTGTCGGCACCTGCTTCGACCATGCGCTCCACCCAATCGGCGGTGGGAACGACGGCGTAGAATTTGAGCGGGGATTTTAGGGGCGGGAAGGTCATGGGGTGTCCTTTTTCATTTCTTACGGAGCAATAAAGGTTGTCTAAAAACATCGAGTATTCGCATTCATGCCGTAGAGCAGAAGAGGGGCGATACTTGATGGGAAGCTTTCGCTTTTATAACCAACGGCGGACGCGCCGACAATAAGACTCGTACTCTGCACCGAATTTCTGCGCCAAAACGCGTTCTTCGGGCATGATTTGAAAGCGTGTCATATAGGCAACAAATGCAGCCAAAAACAACCACGGCAGCGGGTGCGCCAAATAGCCCGCCCAGGCGACCAGCCAGCAGCCCAGACCCGCATACATCGGATTGCGACTGAAACGGTACACGCCGTCTGAAACGAAGTGTTCGGTTTGTTCGGGGTGGAGCGGGCTGATGGTCGTGCGCAAACGGCGAAACGCCCACACACCTAATACGCTCAACAGAGTCCCAAACACCATGAAAACAACCGACAGCAATATAGGAAAGCGCGGCAATATGTCGGCTAACGCCGACACTTGGGTAGAGATGTACATCAACAACGCACAAATAAAACATATCGCCGGCGGCGGAATTTTGGTTTCTAAATTCATATTGTTACCTTTATAAAACTGATGGCGCGACGTTTTCAGACGAACTAAAGCTTATTTTACCTCAAGCTTATTTTCCAATATACGCCAAACCGCTTTCTTCATCACGTTCGGGCGCGTCTTTTCCGTCAAACAGTGCCACTGCCAATCTGACGGCGGCGGCGGTTACGGCAGGGGAAATCATGAAACCGTGGCGGAAACAGCCGAAAATCTGTGTTTAGGTTTCGGCTGTTGGGGGGAAGGGCTTTTTTGCAAAGGTCTCGGCCTTTTAAACGGTTTGAAAAAGGACGTGTCGAACACGTCCTTTTTTCCTATTACAACAGGAATATGGTTGCCAATCCCAAGAAAATCAGGAAGCCGCCGGAGTCGGTGACCGCGGTAATCAGCACCGAGCTGCCCAATGCCGGGTCGCGTCCGGCTTTGTCCATCATGACGGGAATGAGGACACCGACGGTCGCGGCAAGCAAAAGGTTCAAGGTCATCGCGGCCACCATGACCAAACCGATGCCGATGTTGCCGTAGAGCAGCCATGAAATCACGCCCATCACGGTGCCCCAAATAATGCCGTTGACGAGGGCGACGCCGACTTCTTTTTTCAGCAGGCGGCCTGCCTGCGTGCTGGTCATTTGTCCCATCGCCATGGCGCGGACGATCATGGTGATGGTTTGGTTGCCGGAGTTGCCGCCGATGCCGGCGACGATGGGCATCAGCGCAGCCAGTGCGACGATTTTCTCGACACTGCCTTCAAATGCGCCAATCACGCGGCTAGCGATAAAGGCGGTACACAGGTTGATGGCAAGCCACATCCAGCGGTTTTTCACCGAGTCCCAAATCGGGGCGAACAAGTCCTCTTCTTCTTGCAAACCGGCCATGTTAAACATGTCGGCTTCGGATT
>NZ_JBQCWZ010000165.1:0-2147 GCF_051956895.1 Neisseria sp. P0021.S006 | reverse complement strand
CCACAGGACTGCTCGCGTTAACATTATCGATGATTCCATCCCGTGTCATCGCGGAATTTTTGCTGTCACTTAACGGCAACCCTTTTCTTGAACGTTTTTCCAGCCGCGTATACCTTTTTCTATTCGATTTAGACAGCGACAACTCTGTGTCCTACCGTCAGGAGATTTACAACTATTTTTGGAATAATCCGCCCCTGTTGCTAACCGGCTACGGACCAAAAAATTTTCGCGAATATTTCGGCGGCCATTTGAGCGACAGCTTGGGCTTTGAAAACCCGCACAGCTTCATCATCGAGCTGTATCTGGGTTTCGGCATAATTTCCCTGCTCGGCTTTATTGCATTTGTAGCGTTTTATTTCCTCTACACTGCCTCAAGCCGTGCACTAACCAACAAATCACGCGTACTGGCTTGGGTTGCCTTGGGCATTTTCTTGTTAGCAGGTTTTATTCCGTCCACCATTTTGCGTATGCCCTTCATCTGGCTACCCTGCCTGCTGATTTACATTTACAGCACATTTGTCGCATCCAAATTACAAAATCAGGCCGCTTACACATATAGCTATACCCCATCTAAAACAAAGGGAATATCATGAAAATCACCCTGACTACCTCCATGTCTGGCCTCGGTGGCACTGAAAATGCCACTTTCCGCCTCGGTCGCCTGCTCAAACAACGCGGACACGATATCGTATTGGCCTCTTCAGACGGCCCTTTGATTCAGGAAGCGCAAGCATTGGGCATCCGTTGGCAGCCGATTGATTTTTACCAAGGTGGTCTTTTGGGTTACGTCAAAGGCATGTTTGCCTATATGAAACTGCTGAAAAAAGAGAAGCCCGATGTGATTCACTGCCAAATGGCGCGTATCGTTCCGGCCTGTGCCATTGCGGCCAAGTTTGCCTCGCCGAAAACCAAAGTGTTCTACCACGCGCGCGGCCTTAATCCGGAAACTTATCCGAAAATTGCCAAGCTTTTCGACAAGCTGGGCGTGTACATCATCGGCAACTGCAAACACGAACGTGAAAAACTCATCCGTTACGGTTTCCCTGCCAACCGCATCACCTACACCTACAATGCCCTGCACAAAGTAGATTTCGTTCCTGAAAAAACAGTCAAAGACTATGTCCAACTGGGCACGCTTTCCCGTTTGGACACCGTCCGCGCCGTGCATCTGATGTTGGATATTTTGAAGGAAATGGTTGACCGCGGTATGCCTGTACGCCTCAACGTTGCAGGTATCGGCGAAGAAATGGACAACCTCAAAGCCCAAGCCAAACGTTTAGGCATTGAAGACAAAGTCACCTTCCTCGGCGGCGTCCGCGACTTGACCGGCTACTTCAAAGAAGTCGATATTTTGGTGAACACGCCGCATTGCGTAGGCGACCACGGAGCAGGTGTCGGCAACAATATTTTGGAAGCCGGCCTTTACGACACGCCTGTCGTGACCTACAACATGGCGGGCATTTCGGAAATGGTCATTACCGGCCAAACCGGCTACTGCATTCCTTTCGGCGACGACGAAGCATTTATCGAAGCCGTCGATACACTCATCAAGCATCCAGAGTTGCGTGGTCAAATGGGTAAAGCCCTGCACAAACACGTCGAAACCTTATGCTCCGACGACGAAATCTACCGCACCACCATGGCTGCGTACGAAATGTAAGGCTATCTGAAACATGAACATTACCATCGTCGCCCCTTATTGCTCATTGCCGTCCGAGCCGCATTTCAACCGCTTCTGGTATCTTGCCGAGCTGTTGTCGCAGTCGCATGACGTGTTGCTGATTACCAGCAACTTCAAGCACTACGACAAATCTTTCAGACGGCCCGAAGATGCCAAGGCCGCCTCACAAGGCCGTCTGAAAGTCATGCTGTTGGAAGAAAGCGGATACAGCAAAAACGTGTCTTTAGGACGCTTGGCCAGCCATCACCACTTCGTCAAACATTTTGAAAAATGGTTGGAAAACTGCCGTCCGGGCGAACAAGACGTCGTCTTTTCCGCCTATCCGCTGATTGCCACCAACCTGCTGTTGGGCAAACACAAAGCTCGTTTGGGTTACAAACTGATTGTCGATGTGCAGGACGTATGGCCGGAGTCTTTCTCCTCAGTCGTACCGTTTTTGAAAAAAGTACCGCACAACCTGCTGCCC
>NZ_JBQCWZ010000164.1:0-2149 GCF_051956895.1 Neisseria sp. P0021.S006 | reverse complement strand
TCAGCAACGTTAGGAGTAACAGTACCTACTTTAGGGTTTGGCATCAGACCACGAGGACCCAAGATGGTACCCAATTGACCAACGATACGCATTGCATCAGGAGAAGCAATAACAACGTCAAAGTTCAAGTTACCAGCTTTAATTTCAGCAGCCAGATCTTCAAAGCCGACAATATCTGCGCCAGCTTCTTTAGCAGCATCTGCATTTGCACCTTGAGTAAACACAGCTACGCGAGTTGTTTTACCGGTACCTTTAGGCAGAACGACTGAACCACGAATAACTTGGTCAGATTTACGAGGATCAACACCCAGGTTGAAAGATACGTCAACAGACTCGTCAAATTTAGCAGTAGCAGCTTTTTTAACCAAAGCAATTGCTTCGTCGATTGCGTACAGTTTGTTAGCTTCAACAGAAGAGCGCAGAGCTTTCAAGCGTTTAGATACTTTAGCCATTATACAACACCCTCCACGTCCAAGCCCATTGAGCGAGCAGAGCCGGCAATAGTGCGAACAGCCGCATCCAAGTCAGCAGCAGTCAAATCAGGCTCTTTAGTTTTAGCAATTTCTTCCAACTGGGCGCGGGTCAATTTACCCACTTTATTAGTCAGAGGATTAGAACTACCTTTTTGCAGACCAGCAGCTTTTTTCAACAAGATAGAAGCTGGAGGGGTTTTCATCACAAAAGTGAATGATTTATCCGCAAATGCAGTAATAACGACTGGAATTGGCAAACCAGGTTCCATACCTTGGGTTGCAGCATTAAATGCTTTACAGAATTCCATGATATTCAAACCACGTTGACCCAAAGCAGGACCAACTGGGGGAGATGGATTGGCTTTACCTGCAGGAATTTGCAGTTTGATGTAGCCGATAATTTTCTTTGCCACTTAAGAACTCCTAAAAACGGGTATAACGCGGAACCATTCCGCTTCCCAAACAGAATTTGCGATTATATCCGCTTAAAAAAAAATTTTCAAGCGAATTAAACCACTTAAATCTTTTCAACCTGACCGAACTCTAATTCAACCGGTGTTTCACGACCAAAAATCTGAACTGAAACACGCAGTCTATTACGTTCGTAGTTAACTTCATCAACAATACCGTTAAAATCAGCAAATGGGCCTTCGTTTACTCGAACTTGCTGACCAACTTCAAACTCAACTTTTGGTTTTGGCTTCTCAACACCTGTTTTAGCTTGTTGCAAAATAGCATCTGCATCTTTTTGAGAAATTGGGATCGGGCGATTTCCACTACCGCCTACAAAACCATTTACTCGAGGGGTACTCTTAACCAAGTGCCATGAATCATCAGTCATTTCCATTTCAACCAATACATAGCCTGGATAGAATTTACGCTCACTGATGGTTTTTCGGCCATTCTTGATATCTACTACTTCCTCCACAGGAACGAGAATCTGGCCGAAATATTCTTCCATGTTTTCACGAGCAATACGCTCTTTCAATGTTTTTTGAACATTTTTCTCGAAACCGGAATAGGCCTGTACCACATACCAACGCTTTGACATCTTTACCCTTTCCTATTTAATAAAACATCAAAAAACAACCATGAAATAATTGTATCTGCCGTATAAATGAAGGCTGCTAAAACTGCAACGAAGATAATCACGAATACAGTCATTTTGACCGCTTCATCACGACTCGGCCAAACTACCTTCTTAAACTCAGTCCAAGAGCTCTTAAAATATGCAAACAGACCTTCTTTCTTTTCAGGAGCTGGCTTATTACTTACCACAACTTCCTTTTTCTGATGGTCTTCTTTGCGTCCAGACGGATGTTCTGTCATCTTTACTCACTTATCAATACCCCACCCGCCTTTATTTTAGATAGTGGCATTGATCCATTAATTAATTCCAAATAATCTTAAAACTTAAGTACAAAAAAATTAACCGGCACAAGGCCGGTTAATTTTTTATTTGGCAGGCCAAGAGGGTCTCGAACCCCCAACCCTCGGTTTTGGAGACCGATACTCTACCAATTGAGCTATTGGCCTGTAAACTTAAGCGATTACAGAAGAAACCACACCCGCACCTACGGTACGACCACCTTCGCGAATCGCAAAGCGCAGACCTTCTTCCATAGCGATAGGCGCAATCAGTTCTACAGTAATGGTTACGTTCTCACCTGGCATTA
>NZ_JBQCWZ010000163.1:0-2152 GCF_051956895.1 Neisseria sp. P0021.S006 | reverse complement strand
AAATAGTAGATGTCCATATTGCTTCGCCGGGGGCGAGGGTTGCGGCATATTTGTTGAATAATCTGTTTACTTTTTTGATATGGGTACCATTCATTGTGATGGTAGTTTTCACTTTTGATGAAAGCAAAGAATTAGTTTCGGAGTCTTCTCTTTCTAATACTCCTGACTATGCAGTCATAACATTTTTTATTTCTTTGGCTGTCTATTTGGTTTTTGGTATCTTCCAACTGTATTACATGAGCCGAGACGGTCAGTCTTTAGGTAAAAAAATTATGGGCATCCGGGTGTTAAAAAGTGACGGTAGTAATCCGGGTTTTGGTGGTACGGTTTTGATACGCGAAGTGGCTTGGTCATTCATTGTCGGTATTATAGTCATTGCGGTAATGTTGGCAGTAAATGAAACAGGTGGAGATTTGGTTTCTCTGCTTATGACTTTCATCAACTTCATCATGCTCTTCTCCGTCAAACGCAACCGTCGCACGCTCTACGATATGCTGGCCGATACGGTTGTCGTCAAATTGCCGCCGCGCCGATAAATCGCTTTTTTGTGTTAAAATCAGCACTTTCCAACATAGGCCGTCTGAAAAATAGCTTTCAGACGGCCTTTCGACACGCTATTGATTCCATGAAAAAACATCTGTACCGCATTACGCTCGTCAGTATTGCCGCAGCCATTCTTGCCGCCTGCCCGAGCAAAAGCATTAAAAATCTTCCCGAAACCGACACCAGCGTTATCAAAGGTCCTGATCGCCCCACCGGTACGCCTGATCCCATCGGTACGACTGTAAGCGGGGGAGGAGCAAACTACACCGTTGTTTCCTACAACGAACTGCCGCACTGGAGCACCCAACACTTCGCCAAAAGCCTGCAATCTTTCCGCTTAGGCTGTGAAAAACTTAAAAACCGCCAAGGCTGGCAGGACGTTTGTATCCAAGCCATGCAAACACCGGTGCACCATTTCCAAGCCAAACACTTTTTCGAGCGCTATTTCACCGCATGGCGCGTCGATAACGGCGGCAATCCTGCCGGCACCATTACCGGCTATTACGAACCGGTCCTGCACGGCGACGACAAATCCACAAGCCAATCCCGTTTCCCTATTTACGGCATTCCGAACGATTTTGTTTCCGTTCCGCTGGCTGCAAACTTGAGGGGCAGCAAAGCCACCGTCCGCATCCGTCAAACCGGCCCAAACAGCGGCGTCATCGACAACAGCGGCACATACACGGCCGACTTGTCCAGATTCCCGATTACAGCACGCAGTACTGCGCTGAAAGGCCGTTTTGAAGGCAGTCGTTTTGTTCCTTACCACACCCGCAGCCAAATCAACGGCGGCGCGCTTAACGGCAAAGCGCCGATTTTGGGTTATGCAGATGATCCGGTCGAACTTTTCTTTATGCACATTCAAGGTTCGGGCCGTCTGAAAACGCCGTCCGGCAAATACATCCGTGTCGGATTTGCCGATAAAAACGAACATCCGTATGTTTCCATCGGCCGTTATATGGCGGACAAAGGCTATCTGCCGCTGGGTCAGACCAGTATGCAGGGCATCAAGGCCTATATGAAGCAAAACCCCGGCCGCCTTGCCGAAGTTTTGGGACAAAATCCAAGCTACGTCTTTTTCCGCGAGCTGACCGGCAGCAGTGATTCCGGCCCGGTGGGCGCATTGGGTACGCCGTTGATGGGCGAATACGCCGGTGCCATCGACCGCCACTACATCACGCTTGGCGCACCGCTGTTTGTCGCCACTGCTCATCCGATTACCAAAAAAGCCCTCAACCGCCTGATTATGGCGCAAGATACCGGCAGCGCGATCAAAGGCGCGGTCCGTGTGGATTATTTCTGGGGCTATGGCGACGAGGCAGGCGAAGTGGCTGGCAAAATGAAAACCACAGGCTATGTATGGCAGCTCTTGCCCAACGGCATGAAACCGGAATACCGTCCATAAACAGCGGTTTAAAAAAAGGCCGTCTGAAACCAAGATTCAGGTTTCAGACGGCCTTTTTATTTCTATAAAAATGCGGTAGGTTTTAAAAACCTGCCGCGGTATGGGGACATACAGCTCGGACGGTAAGCCGGGTTCTGTCGCGGACAGTCATTCCTCTAGGCACATCATTGCTGGTGTGCTCAAGCAACCTACCCGAACGCTCGG
>NZ_JBQCWZ010000162.1:0-2159 GCF_051956895.1 Neisseria sp. P0021.S006 | reverse complement strand
GTGCTGATGGTCGCCTGGATGAACGCAGAAGCCCTGCAAAAAACCGTAGAAACCGGTTTTGCCCACTATTACAGCCGTTCCCGCCAAAAACAATGGATGAAGGGCGAAGAGTCGGGGCATACGCAAAAAGTACACGAATTGCGCCTGGATTGCGATGGCGACGCTGTGGTTATGTTGATTGAACAAAACGGCGGCATTGCCTGTCATACCGGGCGTGAAAGCTGCTTTTACAAAGTTTGGCAAGAGGGTGCATGGCAGACAGTGGATGCCGTGTTGAAAGACGAAGAAGCAATTTACGGATATAAACATCCTTAAGGCCGTCTGAAAGAAATAAGAGAAACCGACCATGACCGATACCATCCTTACCCAAATCCAAAACGTCATCGATTCGCGCAAAGGCGGCGATCCCGATGCTTCTTACGTTGCCCAACTGTTGCACAAAGGCGAAGACAAGATTCTGAAAAAAGTCATCGAGGAAGCGGGCGAAACCTTGATGGCTTCTAAAGATGGCGGCGGCGAACATTTGGTTTACGAAGTGGCGGATTTGTGGTTTCACACCATGGTTTTATTGGCGCATCACGGATTGCGCGCCGAAAATGTGGTCAACGAGCTTGCGCGCCGTCAAGGTTTGTCGGGATTGGTGGAAAAAGCTTCTCGCAAAGAAGCTTGAATTTATATTACAATCCCGTATTTGACCTGTTTCAGAATCCGTCTCTTGGGGCAAAAACGATTTCACTTTGTTTGGCGAAACCCGTTGCACCCGTTTTCAGACGGCCATTGGAGCCATTATGGATAATTGTATTTTCTGCAAAATCGCCGCCAAAGATATTCCGGCACAAACCGTTTACGAAGACGATGAGATGCTTTGTTTCAAAGACATCCGTCCTGCCGCGCCGGTACATCTGCTGCTGATTCCGAAAGTACACTTCGATTCACTGGCACACGCCACTGCCGAACATCAAACCCTGTTGGGTAAAATGATGTTGAAAGTCCCTCAAATCGCCCAAGAGGCAGGTTTGACCGACGGTTTCAAAACCCTGATCAACACAGGCAAAGGCGGCGGACAAGAAGTCTTCCACCTGCATATCCATATCATGGGTACGCCCGCATAATTATTATCTCTTTTTAAATTAAACAAATTCAAGGACTTATCATGGGTAGCTTCTCTCTTTGGCACTGGATTATCGTACTGATTATCGTCGTTTTGGTATTCGGTACCAAAAAATTGCGCAACGTCGGCAAAGATCTCGGCGGCGCAGTGCATGACTTCAAACAAGGCCTGAACGAAGGTACAGACGGCAAAGATGCCAAAAAAGACGAAGTCATCGAACACAAAAAAGACGAAGACAAAGCATAATCCATGTTTGATTTCGGTTTGGGCGAATTGCTGCTGGTCGGCGTTGTTGCCCTGATAGTGCTTGGCCCCGAACGTCTGCCGCAAGCCGCGCGTACGGCTGGGCGTTTGGTCGGTAAATTGCAAGGATTCGTCAATAACGTCAAGCAGGAACTCAACACTCAGGCTGAGTTGGACGAATTGCGCAAGGTGAAGCAGGAATTTGAAACCGCCGCATCCGAGTTTCGCGACGGTATCAAAGACTTGGGCAACGATGCACAAAAAAATCTGAGCGATATTTCAGACGGCCTCAAGCCGTGGGAACGCCTGCCCGAACAGAAAACGCCTGCCGATTTTGGCGTGGACGAGTTCGGTAATCCTCTGCCTGATTTGGCTTCAAGCAGCACTGAAAATGAAAGTGCGGCCCAAGTTCCTGAAGAGGGTGGAGCAGCGCAAACTCAAGAGCCTGTCGGGGCTGAAAATGCCGAGTCCGAGCAAGACCGCGCTTGGCGTGAGTATTTGACCGCATCGGTTTCACCCACTCCGGCGGTCGAAGTCAGCTATGTCGAAGCCCCTGTCGCCGATGTTCCTTCGCTGCATACGACTTCTTTGCGTAAGCAGGCGATGAGCCGCAAACGCGATATGCGTCCGAAATTCCACGCCAAACCCAAACTGCGCGTCCGTAAGTAAAAAGTGAGTCAACCGGTGTCCGAACCTCAACACGAACAACCCGTCCAACCGCTTATCGAGCATCTTCTCGAGCTGCGCCGCCGCATGATGTGGATCGTCATCGGTATCGTCGTCTGCTTTTTGGGTATGATGCCGT
>NZ_JBQCWZ010000161.1:0-2171 GCF_051956895.1 Neisseria sp. P0021.S006 | reverse complement strand
CTTACCCACAGGCCGTCTGAAAACACATGGACTCTATTATCGAATTGCGTCATCTCAAAACCTTGCTGGCTTTAGAAGAAACCGGCAGCGTTTCCCTTGCCGCCAAACGGGTTTTCCTGACCCAATCTGCCCTGTCGCACCAAATCCGCGCCTTGGAAAATTATTACGAAACGCCGTTGTTTGAACGCAAATCCACACCTTTGCGCTTCACTCCGGCCGGTATGCGCCTATTGCAACTGGCGCGCGAATTGTTGCCGCAGGTTGCCGCCGCCGAACGTGATCTGGTACGGATTATCGAAGGCGAAGCGGGCGAACTCAGGCTTGCCGTCGAATGCCATACCTGCTTTGACTGGCTGATGCCTGCCATGGGTGAGTTCCGCCCCTTATGGCCGCAAGTTGAATTGGACATCGTTTCCGGTTTCCAAGCCGATCCGGTCGGACTGTTGCTGCAACACCGCGCCGACCTCGCCATTGTTTCCGAAGCCGAGCCGCTCAACGGCATCAGCTACCGCCCCCTGTTTGCCTATGAAATGGTCGGCATCTGCGCAGAAGACCACCCGCTTGCTGACAAAGACATTTGGGAAGCGGAAGACTTTATCGACGAAACCCTGATTACTTATCCCGTCCCCGACGAAATGCTGGATTTGCCCAAAAAAGTGCTGCTGCCCAAAGGCATTAATCCGCCGCGCCGCCACAGCGAGCTGACTATCGCCATTATTCAATTAGTTGCCAGCAAACGCGGCATCGCCGCCCTGCCCTATTGGACAGTCATGCCGTATTTGGAAAAAGGCTACGTCGTCCACCGCAAAATCACTTCAGACGGCCTACAAAGCAAACTTTATGCCGCCATTCGTACGGAAGACGCCAACAAAGGCTATCTGGACAACTTCTGCCAAATCACGCATGACCGCTGTTTTGCCGACTTGCCGGGCTTGAGCGAATTGGAAATGTAAACTTGAAACAATCAAAAGGCCGTCTGAACAATTTTCAGACGGCCTTTTTTAATATACACAAAAATTTCACTGCTTCTATTCGGACTCATCCGAGTTCAAACACGCCGACAAATCGATTTCAGACGGCCATGTTTTATCAGGCGCAACCCGAATATCGAAATGCTCGCCGCGATAGTCGAAAACCAAACGCCAAGCGTGCAAAAACAGATGTTCCGCCTCATCGCCGCCATACAGCGTATCGCCCAAAATCGGACTGCCTATGCTTTTCATGGCCACGCGCAGCTGATGGGTTTTGCCGGTAAACGGTTACAACACAAACAGCCGCAAACCGGGCTTCAGGCTTTGGCTGCTGAAACGGGTAACGGCAAAATTATCCTCATCACGCGTCAGCTTCCATGTACCGCGCCGCGAACGCGCCATACTGCCTTTCACCCAACCCTGCTTTTTCGCCGGCTTGTGCGTACCGAGTGCCAAATAAGTTTTACGCATGGTTTTCTCGGCAAATTGCGCCGACAAAGCCGTCGCGCTGTCGCGGTTGAGCGCAAACAGCAACAGGCCGCTGGTGGCTTTGTCCAAACGGTGAACCAGCCACACGCGCTCAACGCCGAGCTGTTGCGCCAGCGAAGCAGTCAGGCAAACATTCCCTTCCGATTCGCTGTGCACCGATACGCCGCAAGGCTTATTGATGACCACAAAATCTTTGTGTTCAAAAACAATGTCCCACATTTCAGACGGCCTTCAACACAATACTGTCGCCAAGCAGGGTCAAAATACCCAGCAGGCAGAACAAGATACATGCGGCAATACGCACTGCTTTGGCCGGAATTTTACGCATCAGCATTTCGCCCAAATACACGGCAGGCACAGAAGCAATCATCAAACCGGCAATACTGCCGACCACGACCAGCAGGATAGATTGGTATTTTGCCGCCAAAAGAACCGTCGCAATTTGCGTTTTATCGCCGATTTCAGCCAAGAAAAACAGGACGACCGTCGCCGTAAATGCGCCGTATTTCAGCCACTTGCCGTCAGGGTCTTCGTCTTTATCCGGCAACAGCAGCCATAATCCAACCGCAATAAAACTGCCGCCGACCACCCATTTCATGACTTCGGGCGAAATAGCGGATGCCAGCCAGACACCGAGTGCGGCTGAAACAAGATGGTTCAACAGGGTTGCAATAAAAATACCGGCAACAATCGCGTTTTTGTGGGCAAAAC
>NZ_JBQCWZ010000160.1:0-2173 GCF_051956895.1 Neisseria sp. P0021.S006 | reverse complement strand
AAAAACTTATCCCACACCGTTATCCGTTTTTGCAACTCGACCGCATTACTGCGTTCGAACCGATGAAAACCCTGACTGCGATTAAAAACGTCACCATGAACGAGCCGCAGTTCCAAGGCCACTTTCCCGACCTGCCCGTGATGCCTGGCGTGTTGATTATCGAAGCCATGGCGCAAGCGTGCGGCACACTGGCCATCCTCAGCGAAGGCGGCCGCAAAGAAAACGAATTCTTCTTCTTCGCCGGTATCGACGATGCCCGTTTCAAACGCCAAGTCATCCCCGGCGACCAACTGGTTTTTGAAGTCGAGCTGCTGACCAACAAACGCGGTATCGGCAAATTCAACGCCGTTGCCAAAGTCGACGGCCAAGTTGCCGTTGAAGCCGTGATTATGTGCGCCAAACGCGTGGTGTAAGAATGGGACAGGCCGTCTGAACGTTCAGACGGCATCTTGCAGGCAATACCTGTATCAGACAGCAAGGAGACAGCATGACCCTTATCCATCCGACCGCCGTCATCGACCCTAAAGCCGAACTCGACTCCAGCGTCAAAGTCGGCCCATACAGCATCATCGGCCCCAATGTGCAAATCGGTGCGAATACCGAAATCGGCCCGCACGTCGTCATCAACGGCCATACGACCATCGGTGAAAACAACCGCATTTTCCAATTTGCCAGCCTCGGCGAAATTCCGCAGGACAAAAAATACCGCGACGAGCCGACCAAACTGATTATCGGCAACGGCAACACCATCCGCGAATTTACGACGTTCAACCTCGGTACGGTTACCGGTATCGGCGAAACCCGTATCGGCGACGACAACTGGATTATGGCCTACTGCCACCTTGCCCATGACTGCGTGGTCGGCAACCATACCATCTTCGCCAACAACGCCTCGCTCGCCGGACACGTTACCATCGGCGACTACGTCGTCTTGGGCGGCTACACGCTGGTGTTCCAATTCTGCCAAATCGGCGACTACGCTATGACCGCGTTTGCCGCCGGCGTACACAAAGACGTACCGCCGTACTTTATGGCTGCTGGCTACCGCGCCGAACCGGCCGGTCTCAACAGCGAAGGTATGCGCCGCAACGGTTTCACGGCCGAACAGATTGCCTCCGTCAAAGATGTGTATAAAACCATTTACCATCGCGGCATTCCGTTTGAAGAAGCCAAGGCAGACATTCTGAAACGCGCCGAAACCCAAAGCGAATTGGCGGTATTTAAAGACTTTTTTGCACAATCCACACGCGGCATTATCCGTTGATTGATGGATTGAAGGCCGTCTGAAACTTTTTCAGACGGCCTTTGGATTGCAAAAATCCGATTAGCGGGGCAGGTTTCCTGTCCGTTTGCCGCTGATGCCGTCTGAAAACGGGCGGGCAAATGTCTGCCTCAAAATCTTTTAGCTTCCGAACCTCAACAACATGAACCCCAATCCTTCCCCCCTTATCGCCATCAGCGTTGGCGAAGCTTCCGGCGACTTACTCGGCGCACACTTAATCCGTGCCATTAAGGCGCGTTGCCCGAATGCGCGGTTTACCGGCATCGGCGGCGAGCGCATGAAGGCGGAGGGTTTCGAGAGTTTGTACGATCAGGAAAAGCTGGCGGTACGCGGTTTTGTTGAGGTCATCAAACGCCTGCCGCAGATTTTGAAAATCCGCAAAGGGCTGGTGAACGATTTAATCCGCCTCAAGCCGGATGTGTTTATCGGCATCGATGCGCCGGACTTTAATCTCGGCGTGGCGGAAAAACTCAAGCAGGCAGGCATTCATACCATTCATTACGTCAGCCCGTCGGTTTGGGCGTGGCGACGCGAACGGGTCAATAAAATCGTACATCAGGTCAACCGCGTGTTGTGCCTATTTCCGATGGAACCGCAGCTATATATCGATGCCGGCGGCAAGGCTGAGTTTGTCGGCCATCCGATGGCGCAAACCATGCCGGTGGAAGCGGATAGGGCGGCGGCACGGCAGAAGCTGGGCGTACCTGCGGACGTGCCCGTGTTTGCCATCTTGCCCGGCAGCCGCGTGAGCGAAATCGATTACATGGCGGCGGTGTTTTTTCAGACGGCCTTATTGCTGCTGAAAAGTTATCCGAAGGCACAGTTTTTGCTGCCTGTGGCGACGGCCGCAACGCGCAAACGCATTAGTGAAATTTTGGCGCAGCCTGAGTT
>NZ_JBQCWZ010000159.1:0-2174 GCF_051956895.1 Neisseria sp. P0021.S006 | reverse complement strand
CATCGCCACTGCTTACAGCGACTCTATTCCGTTGGTAGTTATCAGCGGCCAGGTGGGCAACTCCCTTATCGGGACAGACGCATTCCAAGAAGTGGATACAGTCGGCATTACCCGCCCTTGTGTCAAACACAATTTCTTGGTAACCAATATCGCTGAGTTGGCAGACACCATCAAAAAAGCTTTCCAAATCGCCGCAAGCGGCCGTCCGGGTCCCGTTGTTGTCGATGTTCCTAAAGATGTCACCCAAGCGATGGCTAAATTCAGCTATCCGCAAGAAGACATCTTCATCCGCTCTTACCAACCGGTTGTACAAGGCCACATTGGTCAAATCAAAAAAGCCGTACAAATGCTGGCTTCCGCCAAACGCCCTATTGTTTACTTTGGCGGCGGTGTAGTTTTGGGCAATGCCTCTGAGGAAATGACCAAATTTGTCCGTATGATCGGCGCTCCTTGTGCCGGTACATTGATGGGCTTGGGTGCATACCCTTCCAGCGACCGCCAATTCTTGGGTATGCTGGGTATGCACGGTACTTACGAAGCCAACCTCGCCATGCAGAATGCAGACGTTGTACTGGCAATCGGTGCGCGCTTCGATGACCGCGTGATTTCCGTACCGTCCAAATTCTTTGAAAAAGCCAAAAAGATTATTCATATCGACGTTGACCCGTCCAGCATTGCCAAACGTGTCAAAGTGGATATCCCGATTGTCGGCGACGTGAAAAACGTATTGTCCGAAATGATTCAATTGTGGGGCAAGCAAGAATCTGCACCTGCTGCCGACTCATTGGATAAATGGTGGAAAAGCATCGAAGAATGGCGTTCGCGCAACTGCCTGTGGTTTGATAATGAAAGCGAAATCATCAAACCGCAATACGTCATTCAAAAACTGGCCGAAATCACCAATAATTCTGCCATCATTACTTCCGACGTTGGTCAACACCAAATGTTTACCGCACAATATTACCCATTCGAGCGTCCGCGCCAATGGCTCAATTCCGGCGGTTTAGGCACAATGGGCGTAGGCTTGCCATATGCCATCGGTGCGAAACTGGCCGCTCCTGATCAAGATGTATTCTGCATCACCGGCGAAGGCTCGATTCAGATGAACATCCAAGAGCTGTCGACCTGCTTCCAATACCGAGTTCCGGTTAACGTCGTTACCCTGAACAACGGCTACCTCGGCATGGTCCGCCAATGGCAAGAACTTTATTATGGCAACCGTGAATCGGAAACCTATTTCGACTCATTGCCTGATTTTGTCAAACTGGCTGAAGCCTACGGCCATATCGGCATCCGTGTGGACAAGAAATCCGATGTAGAAGGCGCGTTGCTGGAAGCATTAAACCAAAAAGACCGCCTGGTATTCCTCGATTTCTTGACTGATAAGAAACAAAACGTACTGCCTATGGTCGGCAACTGCAAAGGCTTGGACGAGATGGTTCTGCCGCCGCATATGCGCGAAACATTGTCAGCGTAAGGAGAGAAAAATGCGACATATCTTATCTATTCTGATGGAAAACGAATCAGGTGCGATGAGCCGTGTGGTAGGTTTGTTCTCCGCACGCGATTACAATATCGACTCCTTGGCTGTTGCGCCAACCGAAGACAAAACCTTGTCTCGCATGACCATCGTTACTCATGGCGACGAACACGTTATCGAGCAAATCACCAAACAACTCAACAAACTGATTGAAGTTATCAAAGTGGTTGACTTGAACGAAAGCCGTTTTGTCGAACGCGAACTGATGTTGGTAAAAGTCCGCGCCGTCGGCAAAGACCGCGACGAATTCCTGCGATTGACCGAAATCTACCGCGGCAGCGTTATTGATGTAACAGACCGCAGCTACACCATCGAAATCACAGGTTCCACCGAAAAACTCGACTCTTTCCTCGAAACAGTCGGTCGCGCCCAAATTTTGGAAACCGTACGCACAGGCGCAGCCGGTATCGGTCGTGGCGAGCGCATTTTGAAAATTTAACGCTGTATCGTTCAGACGGCCTTTTACTTTCAACAAAGGCCGTCTGAAAAACAGTAGTAGACAAATATGTCAAGCATCCAAATCGGTGCATTAGTTACCGTCAAACCCGAATACACCGAGGCTCTGGCTGCCCAATTTAAAGAATTGGTCAAAGCCAGCCGTGCAGAAGAAGGCAACATCAGCTACGACCTGCAC
>NZ_JBQCWZ010000158.1:0-2180 GCF_051956895.1 Neisseria sp. P0021.S006 | reverse complement strand
GATTTCCAACGACGTTACGGTTAAGACTTAAGATAAAAAGGCCGTCTGAAACTGGGTTTCAGACGGCCTTTTGATTTGAACAAGCCTTATTCGGTCACTTCTTCAGTAATGCTGTCGCGGTAGATGGTGCTGTCGTAAGTCGGTACGGGAGGTGGCAGCAGGTTGTCGAGTGTCAGCGCGGACGGGTTCAGCGTCGGGTAGCCGCTGAAGGTGACGGAATAACCGCCGTTGCCGGTACTGCGGACTTTGGCATGCGCGCCCAACGGGAAAGTGGTTTTGTTGGTGATGTGGCCGAATGGGAAGCCGGTCAACACAGGAATCTTGGCGGTGCGCGAAATGTGGTTGACAACGGCGGAGAAGTCGTAGCTGGAATCGTACGCGTCACGGATGGTGCCCATGCGGAAATCGCCGAAGATGATGGCGCGTTGTTTTTGCAAAACACCTGACAGATAAAGCGTATTGAGCATGCGCTCGATGCGGTAGGGTTGCTCGCTGACGTCTTCGATAAAGAGGATGCCGCCTTGAATATCGGGCATGTAGGGCGTACCGGCGAGGGAAGCGAGTACGCTTAGGTTGCCGCCCCATAATGTACCTTCGACGTTGACATCAGCGCGTTGGATGGTTGGAACATCAACGATGTTGACGTTGTTGGTCGTGCCGCGGATGAAGGAATCCATGGTAAAGACGCTGGGGTCTGCTTTGCCGAATTCGCTGTACACCATCGGGCCGGCAAAGCTCATCATATTGCCTTTGGCCAACAGGGCGAGTTGGACGGCGCACACGTCGCTGAAACCAAAGAACAATGTGCCGCGTTCGCGCATTCTGGCGCCGAGTGAGGCAAAGTCGATTTGCGGTAGGATGCGTGCCGCGCCGTAGCCGCCGCGCAGACCCATCAAGACTTTAGGTGTTTCAACCCGGCCGTTGGCAACGTCTTGGAAGTCGGCGGCACGTTGGGCGTCGCTGCCGGCAAAGCGTTGGTAACGGCGGCTGCCTGCCTGTTGGTTAGTCACGGTAAAGCCCGCGTTGTAGAGGCGTGTCAGGCCGGTGGTCACGCGGTTGGGGTCTTCGGCGAAGCCTGACGGCGCAACAACGCGCAGGAGGTTGTCGCCGGAACGTGGCGGATGGGGTTGCTTAGGTTGCACGGTTTTGGCTTTCGCGGTGGTAGAAGTGGTTTTGGTTTGCGGCGTGGTGGTCGTGCCTGTGCCGCAGGCTTGCAACAACCCTGCGCCTGCCGCGGCAGAGCAGGTACGCAGGAAATGGCGGCGCGTGGTGGAGGTCATTGAGGTTTTCCTTTTGTTATATGTTCAGACGGCCTGAACTGGGCGTGTCGGACCTTACAGGTCGTCTGAAAGTTTAAGCGATTAAGTTTTTGATTTGTTGCGGCCAATTTTCGGGCAGGGTCATGCCGTGTTCGTGTACGGGTGCGGCCCAAATCGGTGCAGGGAAGTTGGCGTCGTTTTCAAAGCGGGCGATGACGTGCCAATGCAGATGGGGCACAACATTGCCGAGGCTGGCCAGATTGATTTTGGCCGGGCGGAAGACTTGGCGCATTGCGGCTTCAACCTGATACACCATTTCCATGATTTCGTTGCGTTCGGCAGGGGAAAGGTCGGTCATCTCGGAAACATGGTCATTCCAAATAACGCGGCAGAATGCCGGTGCGCCGGCTTCGTTGTGGACGGCGATCACGCGCAGGTTTGGCGTTTGCAGCAAAATGTCTTCGTTGTCGGCAGTGCAGATGGGGCAGGTCATGGGTTTTTCTTTCTCAGTCTGAATAGGAATCGGATGATTGCCATCAGGATTTTTAGAACGAGGTAAATGGCAGTCAGAGATATGAATGCGAAAAGCCACGGTTCAGGTATAAACCACCAAAATAAATAGGCGGGCGTGATTAAGTCGGCACATTCTTTGGCACTCTTAACGTGATCGCACAAGCCAAAGCGAAAAAAATCATCGACATCATGAAAGGGCGAATAGGCGAACATAAGCGCTATGGGCATCACACAAATCAATGCAATGATGGCAATCCAAAAGAATGGTTTGAGATGTTTGAGTGCAGTTATGGACGAAGTTTATGCAAATTTTGCCGCCCCCTGATTGGCAAGTTCGTCGGCTTTTTCGTTTTCAGGGTGTCCGGCATGGCCTTTCACCCACGTCCAGCGGACATCGTGCTGTTGAAC
>NZ_JBQCWZ010000157.1:0-2198 GCF_051956895.1 Neisseria sp. P0021.S006 | reverse complement strand
GGAAAGTGGCCTTGGAACTGCGGCTCGTTCATGGTGACGTTTTTAATCGCAGTCAGGGTTTTCATCGGTTCGAACGCAGTAATGCGGTCGAGTTGCAAAAACGGATAACGGTGTGGGATAAGTTTTTGAATGTCTTTGGCTTCGATCGGGAGTTGTACGTCCATGATGTTCGTCTTTCCTTGTTTGTATTGGGTTTAAACGTATTCGGATGCGGGGCGCGGACTGTTTGCGCCGCCTTTAGGCTTCGTCGCTGTCGGCAAGCTGTTTTTCCAGCGTTTTGAGGCGTTTGTTCATTTCGCTCAAACGGTGGATATAAACGGCATTGCGTGCCCAGTCTTTGTAGCCCGACATCGGGAAAATACCGGCCAGATGCTGGCCGCTTTCGGTAATGCTGTGGGTAACGGATGTACCGCCGCCGATGGTGGTTTTATCGGCGATTTCGATGTGTCCGACCGTGCCGACGCCGCCGCCGATAATGCAATAATTGCCGATGGTGACGCTGCCGGAAATACCGGTCTTGGCGGCGATAACGGTGTGCGAACCGATTTTGCAGTTGTGGCCGATTTGGACTTGGTTGTCGATTTTGGTGCCGTTGCCGACGGTCGTGTCGCTCATTGCGCCGCGGTCGATATTGGTGTTCGAACCGATTTCCACATCATCGCCCAGCGTGACTGCGCCGGTTTGCGGAATTTTAAACCATGAATCGCCGGCAAAGGCCAAGCCGAAACCGTCTGCACCGATGACTGCGCCGCTGTGAATTTCGACACGGTTGCCCAAAGTGCAGCCGTAATAGATGACGGCGTTGGAATGCAGCACGACTTCATCGCCCAACGTGCAATCGTGTTGGACAACGGCATTGGCCAAAATACGGCAGCCTTCGCCTAATACGGAATTCACGCCGATATAGGCATTCGCGCCGATTTCGCAGCTTGCCGGTACTTTGGCGCTTGCCTCGACAACGGCAGTCGGATGTACGCCGCCCTGTGCTTTGACAATCGGCGAGAACAATCGTGCCACTTTGGCAAAATAAAGATAAGGGTCGGCAGCCACAATCAGGTTGCGGCCTGCAAATTCGTCTGCGGCTTTCGGCGACACAATCACTGCGCCTGCCTGGCTGTCGTGTACTTCGGCTTTGTATTTCGGATTGGCCAAAAAGCTGATGTGTTCCGCCTGAGCCTGGTCCAACGGGCGGACGGCGGTAATGGCGATGTCTTCGCCTTTCCATTCGCCGCCGAGTTGGGAAACGATTTGGGACAGGGTGTATGCTTGTGAAGTCATGATAATCTGCCGTCAAGATGTCAGGCCGTCTGAAAGATGCCGGTTTGGGTTTCAGACGGCCTTAGGTTTGTCTGTATGGTTACATTCGCTGCCGAGCAGGGTCAGTGAGCATTTAGGGCTTTAATAACGCTGTCGGTAATGTCGTAGCGGCCGTTGACGTAAATCACGTCCTGCAAGATGAAGTCATAACCTTCGCGTTTGGCTAAATCGACGATAACGCGGTTGGCATTTTGCTGGAGCGCGGCGAATTCTTCATTGCGGCGCAAGTTGTAGTCTTCAGCCAACTCGGTCTGCTGTTTGCGGAATTTTTGTACCAGATTGCGCCATTTTTGGGTCTCCGCTTCCCTTTGGCTGTCGCTGAGTTTGTCGCTACTCAGTTTTTGCTCCAAAGTCTCGCCTTCCTGCTGCAGCTTTTGCAAGGCGGTTTGACGGCTTTTGAACTCTTTTTCCAAAGTCATCTGAATGCTTTGCGCCTGCTTGGATTCCTGATAAACGCGCTCGGTATTGATAAAACCGATTTTCTGCACGCCATCCGCCGCCGCTTGCGGCAACAGCACGAAACCCGGCAGGGCTACGGCGAGGACACGGAGGGTGTCGGCTATTTTACTCATGATAAAAATCCTTGCTTGAAAACAAACGGGCGGTTTGCAATAAGCTTGCCGCCAATCTGCCATGAGGCCGTCTGAAACGGACAAACCCGGTTTCAGACGGCCTAAACATCATCAGAATGTCGTACCGAGTTGAAATTGGAAGCGTTGGATTTCGTCGCCTTCTTTTTTCTTAATCGGATAAGCATAACTGAACTTCATCGGACCCAGCGGAGAGAGCCAGGTCACGGCAGCACCGGCAGAGTAACGCAATTCGTTTTTGAATGTCGATTTGTGCGTTGTGCCTACGCCATACACGTTTTGGAGCGCGCC
>NZ_JBQCWZ010000156.1:0-2208 GCF_051956895.1 Neisseria sp. P0021.S006 | reverse complement strand
TGCGTCAAATGCTGACTGAACGCCAAGTTATCAGCACTGTTGTTACCCAAGAAGCTAAAAAATTAAAACTGGATCAAAGCGCTGAATTCAAAACTGCATTGGAGCAAGCGCGTGCCGATGCCGCCAAACAAGGTGCAGATAAAAAAGCCACATTCAAAACCGAATGGGCAGTTTTCGAAAATGATTTGTTAGGCCAAGCTTTCGCGGCGCATATCGTCCGTCAATATCCTGTCCAAGAAAAAGATGTCAAAGCCGCTTACAACGACTTCAGCAACTTCTATAAAGGTACTCAGGAAGTCCAACTGGGCGAAATCGTGACCGACAGCAGCAGCAATGCCCAAAAAGCCATTGCCGATTTGGATGCGAAAAAAAGCTTTGTTTCGATATTGAACCAATACTCAATTGACGAAGCGGCCAAAAAAGCCGGCGGCATCCCTAAAGCTTATGTTCCGCTTAAAGATTTGCAAGAATCAGCGCCTCCGCTTTACGCTGCTGTCAAAGACCTGAAAAAAGGTGCACACACTAAAACTCCACTGCAAAACGGTAATTTGTACGCCGTTTTCTATGTCAATGACCGTCGTAACGTTACTGTACCTTCTTACGAAGCCGCTAAAAACGAGATTGGCAACGACTTACAGGCAGCCCGTGTTGATGCGGCCATTCAATCATTACTGAAAAAAGCCAGCATCAAAGTCAACAAATAATATAAGGTGCCCGCCGTGATAGCGGCGGGCAATAAGGAACTCACATGAACATCAAGCCCAAAACTGCCGTTTTGGCTATCCTCGCCTTGTCAACCGTGAGCTTAGCAACCGCCAAAGCGCCTGAAATCGATCCCGCCCGTATCGACAGCATGGTCGCCGAAGTATTGAGACAGGCCGATCAACATCCCAACCAGACTGCCAAACCCGATGGCCAGGCAATCCGCAAAGATGTGGTTACACGTTTGCAGACTTTGGAAATTTTGAAAAATGAAGCCATCAAGGCTGGTTTGGACAAAGATGCGGAAGTGCAGAATCAGCTTAAAAACGTTGAAGCTGAGTTTTATGCCAACCAATACGCTGCCTATCTAGAACGCCAAACCGCGGTTGACGATGCTGAGTTGCGCCGTTTCTACGACCAGCAAACACGCATTATCAAGCTGCAACAAGTCAGCTTTGCTTCAGCCGACGAAGTACGCGCCGCGCAAGAACTGCTGCTCAAAGGCTTGTCATTTGAAGAGCTGATGAAACGCTATCCCAACCCCGAACAAGAGTTCGACGGCTTCATCTCTCCGCAGCAGCTCTCTCCTCAACTGGCTACCGCTTTTGCTGACATGAACCGAGGCGATGTAACGCATGAGCCGATTCAGATGGAAAGCCGTTTTTATCTGTTTAAACTCAGTGCAGTAGAACGCGATCCCAATGCCGAACCTTTCGAACTGGTACGCAATCAGATTGCCCAAGCCGTTAAACGACAAAAAGTCGAGAATCAGATCGAACGTATCTTAAAAGAAAACGACATTAATCCGTAAATTAATTCAATGGTTTCAGGCCGTCTGAAACTATATTTAAACCCCAAGGGCGTATCTTACGCCCTTTTTTACAAACTTCTTTTATTCAAAAACATCATGCGCGCTGTTATCCAAAAAGTTACCCAAGCTAAAGTTGACGTTTTGTCCGAAAACTCCTGCGAAACCTGTGGCGAAATCAACAACGGATTTATGATATTGATCGGCGTTACCCACACCGATACAGAAGCGGACGCCAAATACATTGCGGATAAAACCGCCAACCTACGTATCTTTGAAGACGAAAACGGCAAATTAAATTTATCGCTCAAAGATGTCGGTGGCTCGATATTACTGGTTTCTCAGTTTACCCTTTACGCCGATGCGCGCAGCGGCCGCCGTCCGTCCTTCTCCAATGCTGCCCCTGCCGAACAAGCAGACAAGCTTTATCAATACACCGCGCAACTTTTGCGCGAACATGGATTGACTGTCGAAACCGGCAGATTCCAAACCCATATGCAGGTCTCCCTTTGCAATGACGGGCCGGTTACCTTATTGCTTGATTCGCAAAAAACATTCTAAATCCCATAGGAAAAGGCCGTCTGAAATATTTCAGACGGCCTTTCCATTTCTGATCATTACTAAATCAAGCCTTGCGCTTTCACCCAGTTCACAATATCTGCCTCAACGGCTTCAGGCGAACCCGGATTGTCAATTTT
>NZ_JBQCWZ010000155.1:0-2221 GCF_051956895.1 Neisseria sp. P0021.S006 | reverse complement strand
TGCTTCAAGGAGTTTTTATGCGTTTGGTTATTGCCGCGCCGGCCAACGGCGCAATATTGAAAGACGCGCTCAAAGCGCATCTGCAAAACGACCCGCGCGTCAGCAGCTTGGTCGATTTATCCTCGCCAGAAGAAACCTATCCGCAACTCTCGTTTGCCGCGGCCGAAGAAGTCGCGGCAGGACGTGCCGACCGTGCGCTGTTGATTTGCGGCACCGGCGTGGGCACGGCAATCGCCGCCAATAAGGTGCGCGGCATACGGGCAGCAACGGCGCATGATTTGCTTACTGTCCGCGGCTCGGTGGAAAACTATAACGCGCAAGTTTTATGTATGGGGCAAAACGTGATTGCCGCTCCGGCCGCTTGGGCATTGGTCGATATCTGGTTGGACTTGCGTCACGACACAAACAGCGGCTATGCACCTAAAGTCGGCGAAATTGAAGCATACGAGCGCGGAAAATAAATACATGTTGCTCCATATATTTTCAGACGGCCTTACAGTTGCCGCAAGAATGCTTGGATAAACGCAATCTTATCCAATTCCGGTATGGCGTTGAACGCTTCGCGATGCTCGCGGATGTGGTCGATTAAGGGGTAAAACTCTTCATCGACGTGGCGTTTGTCGAGCTTGCGGCCGATGTTGCCTTCATTGCTTCGTCCCAGAAACTTGGAAATCAGGTAATACGGCGATTTGAGTTTGAACAGCATTTCGCCGTTTTGTGCATCAAATACCATAAAGCCTTCGTGTTCCACGTTTTTCAGACGGCCTTTCAGCTCCCCGAACGTGATGTTTTTTAACGTTTCGGGGCGGCGGACACCGTATTGTTTGCCGATTTCGTCCAATTCGGCTTCGCTAAACTGACGGCCCGTCGCCACATCGATGCAGCCGATTAAGGTCTCGCCCAATTCTTCGCGGATGATGTGTACGTCTTTCGCGTCTGTGATTTCAAACAAAAAAGTGTGGTTCGGATAAGCGCGGAACAGGGTTTCGTATTGCGCGCAGTGTGCGGCGGTCATGTCCACAAACGCGCTGTCGAGCGAACCGGTGGTCGAATACAGCACTTTGCCGTCAAACGCCGCGCCGTGGGACGGGTGGCCGTCTGAAAGCGAGACGAAAGTGCAGCAGCCGAGGAAACCGTTCACTTTTACCACCGCATCCACCAATCGCTCGTCGCCGACGCGGATCGGGTAACGGCTGCCTTTGGCGATACGTTCCGAATAATTGAACACTTTTTTAAACGGGCGCACGATGATGCGGTTGTGCGCGTCGATAATCAAGCCGCGCATTTCCAGCAGCGCATCGTCGAAGCGGTTGTCGTAGAACACGCTGCGGGCGTATTTCAACACGCGCAATTCGGGGTAACGCTTGGATGCTTTGGCGGTAAAGTTGCGGCTGCCGTGTTGCAGATAATTTTCAGTGACGAAGGTTTGCTGCGCTTCGTCAAACGACAAGGTTTGTTGCTCGAAAGCCTGCATCTGCTTGATTTTTTCCAGTTGTTCCGCGCTGGCGGGCTGTACGGCTTCAACGTGGATTTCGTTTGCCACACGGTTTTGGTTCAGCTTGATATACGCCGCCAACACGTCATGCTCTTTCACGCCGTGCAGGTTGGGATAGAAATTGTGCATACGGTAGATTTCTGTATCAAAAGCGCTTTTTTTCGCCAAATCCAACAAATGGCGGCAACGCGAAGCCTTTTGGTTGGTGTTGGAATGGATGATTAGAATATTGCGGTTCGGATTTTGGCGTCCGATTTTTAAGGTTTCGGTCATCAAGGCATTACCGCGTTTCTGCGCCTTATCCACTGCCTCGCCCGACCAACGGTACACGCCATTTTCGTCGGTCATGAATAAGTCGTTTTCAATATGGACGATTTCGGCATCACGGTACTTCGCTTTAAATTCGGCGGCTTTTTGTTCGGCGAAAGTCGATTTTCCCGAACCTTGGTGTCCACGGATTAAGATGAATTTTTGCATTTTGTTTCCTTATTCTTTTTCTCAGCTTGCCCTGAATAAATAGGCCGTCTGAAATATATTCCTACTTTTTTCAGACGACCTTAGCTTCAGTTCACAGCTGCCAACGGCGTTTTCTCAATCTCTTCTACCCAGAAATCTGTACCCATACCTCGTTCGGCAAAGGAACCAATCAGGGAGAATACCTGGTCGGAGAAGCCGCCGATGTTCAAGATATCCTGACGGTTTCGTGCTTGAGCCGTAGTGTAAGGC
>NZ_JBQCWZ010000154.1:0-2228 GCF_051956895.1 Neisseria sp. P0021.S006 | reverse complement strand
GCAGGAAGGCTGTTTGTCCGTTCGATTAGGAAAGTGATTGGATTTTAAACGTTTTGCGTCAGATTGTCTTGTTCCTTAAACAACAAGCCGCAAACGGCCAAACCTGCCGCCGCCAGCAAGGCTCCGGCAATGCCGATATTGGAAAGGCCGAACCAGACGGTTACATAATGTCCCAAAAGCGCACCGCCGCCGATGCCGACATTGTACAAACCTGAATAAATCGAGTTGGCCACATCTGTTGCATCCGAGGCAAATGCCAAGACCTTCGATACCATGCCCAAGCTGACGATGACGATGGCCACGCCCCAAATAAATACCAGCGCGTACACCGCATAAGGGAAAGAGGCAAACGGCAGAAGCAGCAGGGCAGAGAGCAGGATGACCGCCACCGCGCCAAGCATAAACAGGCGTTGCGATTTGGCAAACCATTTGCCAAACAAATAAGAAGCGGCAAAGCCTGCCAAACCGTACAGGCTCAAAACGATGGTAACTTGTTCTGCCTTAAATCCGCCAACTTGCAACACAAAAGGCTCGATATAGCTGTATGCCGTGAAGTGTGCCGTAATAATCAACACCGTCATGGCATAAAGCAACATCAGGTTGCGGCGTTTGAACAAACTCGGCAGGCTGCTTAAAGAGCCGGTATTTTGGCTGGGTAAAGCAGGCAGGTTTTTGGCCAACACCAGCATTACGCCGGCAGCACAGCCCCCGATCAGCAGGAAGCTGAGCTGCCAGCCGAAGTATTGCCCGACCACGCGCCCCAGCGGAATGCCCAAAACCATCGCTAAAACCGTACCCGTACTGAGCAAGCCCAAAGCCTGATTGGTTTTGCCGGCGGGGGCAAGCCGTACCGCCAAAGAAGCCGTAATTGACCAAAAGACCGCGTGTGTCAGCGCAATTCCGATACGGCTGACCAAAAGGATGTTGAAGTTCCAAGAAAAGAACGACAGCGCGTGAAACAGCGCAAACAGTGCAAACAGCATCAGCAATAATTTGCGCCGTTCGATGTTTTTCGTCATCAGCATCAGCGGCAGCGATAGGAGCGCAACAATCCACGCATATACCGTAATCATCATGCCCACTTCCGTTGCCGGTTTGTCAAAGCTCTGACCGATGTCGCTCAAAAGCGCAATCGGAATGTATTCGGTGGTATTGAAAATAAACGCCCCCACCGCCAGCGCGCATACGCTAACCCATTGTTTGAATGTTGAAGTCATTATTATGTCCGTTTGATGAAGCAAAGGGCGTTATTGTACGCCTATCTGCATTTTTTCAGACGGCCTTTAATGAAGAATTTGCAAGCTGTTTGTGTAAGGAGTAAAGTATTTGGCAACCATATTTGTTTGAATGAAAGGAAATACAAATGCAAACTGTTACCCTCAATATCGACGGCATGACCTGCGGCGGCTGCGTGAAAAGCGTAACCCATCTTTTGGAAGGCGTAGAAGGCGTGGAAAAAGCAGAAGTCAGCTTGGAAAACAAAAATGCAGTGATTACTTTCGATGAAAGCAAAACAGATGCCGACGCGCTGATTGATGCCGTAGAAGACGGTGGCTACGATGTGGCTTTGTAACCGATAAGCGTATTTTTGAATATAAGGCCGTCTGAAACGTTTCAGACGGCCTTTGTCTCTTGATCACTTACTTTTTGCCATTATTTGGATTACACCGCCACACGGGTAAACAAAAGTTTTCGCGCATATCTGAAGCAAAGCGGCGGCAAGTGGCTGCCGTATTACGACGAGGCCTGTACCAAACCGTTAACGGCCGACTAAGGCTACCTGAAACTTTTCAGGTAGCCTGTTTCTATTCTGCCCAAGCCGCCTAACGCTCCTCCAGCCCGGCCAAAATCGCACAATCCGGGCAGTCGTCTCCCGCGCAGGCATCGTGCCAACGTTGTAGCTCGGCCACCATGCCCTGCAAGCGTTCGATTTTGGCTTCCAGCTCGGCGATGTGCCGCGCGGTGAGCGTTTTCACTTCGCGGCTGGTGCGCTGCGGGTTGTGTTGCAGGCTCAAAAGCTGCCCGATCTGCGGCAGCGAAAAGCCCACTTCCCGCGCATGGCGGATAAAGCGCAGCCGGACAAGGTCGGCCTGTCCGTAGTGGCGGTAGCCCGCTTCGCTGCGCGCGGCCGGGGCGATTAGGCCGTGCTTTTCGTAGTCGCGGATTTGTTTGGCGGAAAGGCCGCTCTCGGCCGCGGCCTGGCTGATGTTCATCATGATGCTTGACCT
>NZ_JBQCWZ010000153.1:0-2233 GCF_051956895.1 Neisseria sp. P0021.S006 | reverse complement strand
AGTTGCCGGGATAGCTGTAATGCAACAGGGCTTCTTGGGCTTTCGGGCTGAGTTTGTAGGTTTGATTGCCGTGACGGTGTTTATACAGCAGATACAGAATCAGCGCGCCCAAGTCTTCGCGCATTTCACGTAAAGGCGGCATGTGTAGGGTGACAACGTTGAGGCGGTAATACAAGTCCTGGCGGAATGCGCCGCTTTCAACCAAGGCTTCGAGGTTTTTATGGGTTGCACAAATAATGCGTACGTCCACAAAGGTTTCCCGCGCATCGCCGATACGGCGCACGGCTTTTTCTTGAATGGCGCGTAGGAGTTTGACCTGCATGGCAAGCGGCAAATCGGCAACTTCGTCAAGGAACAAAGTGCCGCCGTCAGCGTGTTGGAAAAAGCCGAGACGGTCTTGATCCGCGCCGGTAAAGCTGCCTTTTTTGTAGCCAAAGAATTCGCTTTCCATCAGGTTTTCAGGAATCGCGCCGCAGTTGACGGCAATAAACGGTTTGTCGGCGCGGTCGGACAGCTCGTGAATCGTGCGCGCCGCCTGCTCTTTACCCGTACCGGACTCGCCGGAGATATAAACGGGAACAAAGCTGCGGGCCAATCTGCGAATCAGGTGGCGTACTTCGACCATTTGCGGCGAAGTACCCAACAGGCGCGGCATATCGTCGTCGCCTTTCAGGATAGGCTCTTCTTGCAAAGCAGGATTGATGTTGCCGGTTGAAAACCGCTCTTTTAAGGAATTGAGCCCTTCCGGAACAGTCAAAGGCCGGTTAAATTCGCTCTGTACGCTCTTAGGAGGCGTAACGACAGGCTTGACCGGCTGAGGTTCGGGTTTATACAGGGCGGCAGAAATAGGCGCAGGCTGCGATTTGACTTTTTCAGACGGCGTAGGTTCGGCAGTATTATCGGAAACCGATACGGCCGATTTAACCAATGAACGCAACTGCGACAGCGTAATCGGTTTTTGCAGATAGTCAAACGCGCCTGCTTTCAAGGCTTCAACGGCTTGGTCGGCATTGCCGAAAGCCGTAATCACGGCGACGGGCGTGTCGAGCATCAACTCGTCAATGTATTGGACCACCTCAAGACCGGAGCCGTCGGGCATACGCATATCGGTCAACACCAGCGAATAATCGTTGTTGTCCAGCTTATCTTTAGCTTCTTCAACACCAGCCGCCGTATCGACGCGCAGACCCATTTTCATCAGGGTCATTTCCATCAGATCGCGGATGTCTGCCTCGTCATCGACAACCAAAACCGGCTCTTGCAATTTATTCATCCTGCGCTTGCTCCTTCGGTAAAATCAGTTCGAACCCGTTCATTTCAGGGTGATAATGCAGCTGTCCCATATTGGCGTGTGCCAACTCGCGTGCGACGTAAAGCCCCAAACCAGTGCCTTGTTTTTCGGTGGTGTAAAACGGCTCGAACAGATGGTTTCGCACATCCGGCGGCACGCCTTTGCCGTTGTCCGCCACTATGATGGAAATATGCATCCTGCCGCTAGAGCGGATAAGGACGGTAATGGCGTTGTCGTCCTGACGGCTGTGTCGCCACGCATTGTTGCACAAGTTCCACATCACTTGCTGCAAATGCATGGAGTCAACCAATACGGTCAGGTTGTTGCCGTCCATATTCATGCGCAGACAGCCGATGGCATCGGGATTGTTCAAGGTAAATTCCTGCTTGAACTCCAACCAGAATTTCATCAGATTAATCGGCTGGCGGCTGATGTTGTCTCGTTTGTTAAGCAGGGATACATCTTCCAACATCTTGTCGATGCGTTGGATATTGCTGTCGATGATGTTGTAGAGCTTGGCCTTGAGCGGATCTGCCTCATCACCCTCTTGCAACAAATCGCTGGCATGACGGATGGCGGACATCGGGTTGCGGATTTCGTGGGCAAGGTTGGCAGTCAACTGTCCAAGCGAAGTCAGCTTGGTGGACATGGCCTCCGCAGCCACTTCACGCAATGAACGGACGTACAACATCAGCAGCTCGGTCTGCTCCTGAATCAGCGGAACGGCACGGACGTGCATGGCGTGTTGGAAAATATGGATATCGGTTTCAAAAGGTTTGTCGGGTTGACGTTGCCAGCGTGCGACTAGCTCGCCAAACACGATTTCCTGCTGATCGATAATCAGGCTGGGGAAATAGATTTTTGCCTGTTTGTTAAACAGCCACACGCGTTGGGTCGCATCAATCACCACAACCGCTTCCTGTACGCGGTTCAAAACCAAAT